>JAISWZ010000087.1 GCA_031270945.1 Clostridiales bacterium
AACGTGAAATTCAATGAAGCTGTTGATATCCGCTGACATCGAAGGGACCTGCGGCATAGCCGACTGGGAAGAGACTGCGGAAAACAGGAGCGTTTGGTTTGAGTATTTCAAGAGCCAAATGAGCAGGGAAGTCTCTGCCGCCAATTTCCTGCTATAGGCCTTTATTGGGGCCGCCGGAAGCGGCGGCCTTATTACGGATGGATGCCTGGCTAGTTGGTCGAGCCAGACAGGCCAAATTCCAATTATGAGATTTTCTAGAAATTATTATAGATTATAGGTCGGCACACTCGTGCTCCAAACCTCGATATATCAGATATTTGTTGTGTTTAAAAGGAGAAAAGCGTCATGGCTACGAAAAAAAGTTTCAATACTGAAGGCACCTGCATTCCGGAAAAACATTATATGGTTAAAAACGAAGGCAAATTGCAAGAAATACTGTCGACAATAAGAGATAATAAATACATCGTTTTGAACCGCCCAAGACAAACTGGTAAAACTACAACGTTGCATCTTATGAAGCGATATATTATGCCCGATTATGCATATGTGTATATAAGCCTTGAGGATATAGAAGACGAATTATTTCTATCAACTCAAGAATTCTGCTCTGCTTTGGCCGATGTATTTATATATACGATACAGCATGGAAATACTGGCATTTCAGTGGAAGCCTTAGAAGAGTTTAAAAATGTCCACGCCCAAAAAAACACATTGCTTAATTTTATAACCGCTCTTAGTTCCATGTGCAGAATAAATGACAAGAGAATTGTTTTGGCGATTGATGAAATTGATATAGCTAGCGATAATGCTCCGTTCTTGAGATTTTTAGGTGCCTTAAGAAATGATTATAACCAGGGGAATCCCATGTTTCAATCAGTAATACTTGCCGGAGTCTCTGATATAAGAAATTTAAAAAGCAGGATTCAAAATGATGAAAAAACAACAAAAAATAACAGTCTCTGGAATATCGCTGTAAATACTAGCGTGAACCTTTTCTTCTCATCTGATGACATTTATGCAATGCTTGAGGATTATAGAACAGAACGAAACATAAGCATGGATTCTCGGCTTATAAGCAACCTCATGATGACTCAAACATCAGGCTACCCATTTTTAGTTTCCAAATTATGCTGGCTCATTGATTGCAAAGTTTCGAATTCAGCCGAATTTTCAAGCAAGCAATCAGCTTGGACTCAGGATGGATTTCTTATGGCATTGCGTCTGCTGAATATCGAGAGAATGCAGTTGCCAGTTTTTCAATCGTTGAAAAATCAATTAGAAGATAATTCTAAGCTTTATGAATCTTTAAAGAACATGTTGTTACTTGGCACTAATTATTCCATTGATGAATCCATATCTGAGCAAGCAATCATGCATGGTTTTTTAAAAAAAGATGAACAGGATAATCTTCATGTGACTAACGTGATATTTGAAACATTTTTGTACAACATATTTATTAATGAACAAATGAGTAATATAGATCCAACTCAATTAATTTTTGAGTCTTCTGACTTGAAAGGCAGTTTTTTTAAAGCGCGAAAATTCGATGCAGATCTTGTTCTTGCCAAATTTTCATCATCTTACAATAAAATTTTTCCAGATGAACTTAAACCTGAAATGGAAAAATTGGCTAGTTTCATTTTTTTGATGTTTATTCATAATATAGTTAACGGTATAGGCAATTATTATATCGCTCCTCAAACTAGAGACCGCAAAAGACTTGACGTAGTGATAGATTATTTCGGAAATCAAACAGTTATAGAATTAAAAATTTGGCACGGAAAAAGCCAATTGGCCTACTATTTAGATACTTTTAACCTTGACACGGGATATTTGCTTGTATTTTCCAATTTAAAAACGAAGGATGTAAAAGGAAGATTTGAGGATTACATTAACAACAAAAAAATAATATCTTATATTGTGTAATTAAAGGTGAGGAGAGACCCTGATACTGTGAAGTGTTCCATCCGGCTCAAAGGGGAAATCACTTTTTCGCGCTACCATGGTGGAACAAGATGCTCGGCGCTATCGATTTTGTGCCTATTCAGCCTCATGGGAAAAGGAACGGCATATGCCGTTCCTTTTTTGTTAGCCCATAGGCTCATTTTTCGCTCTATTAATTTAAGGATCACACGATTCTGCAGTCAGTCCACTATACCCATGCATAAAGCACTGTGTCCAGAGCTATGTCGCCATCATCCCTCAAATAATTGTGATGGCGAAGCTTGAAATGGTATTCTGGCATAAGTCCATACAAGTATTCAGGGATTTCCAAAATGTCCTCCGGCTTGTGGTATACGCAAATTGCCAGCTTTGGTTTATCCCGAAGCAGCGTTTGTTCTGCGCCTTTGAGAGCTTCCAACTCAGCCCCCTCCACGTCCAGCTTTATGAAAGTTGCCTTCTGGCCATTCAGTGCCTCGTCCAAGGTGGTAGTTTCAATGATATCGTCTCCAAATTCGGCAATCCTTGCCCCATCTGGCCCAGTGCCATATTCTAAGCAAAAGGCTTTCCTGCCGCTTGTGCTCCACAGCCCTTTGGCGATGATTTCTGCCCTATCAATACCGTATCTCTCCAAATTGACTTTTGTGACCAAAAAGTTTTTAGGATGTGGCTCAAAACCTAAAATACGGCAATACATGCCATTGGTGCGACGGACAAACTCCCTAGCCGATTGCCCGTCAAAACAGCCTCCGTCAACAAAGATCTCATCTTCAGCCAAGTTGAAATAATCAAAATAGCCTCCACTGGCGTAGTTTGAAAAGCGGAACGGATCACCAAAGCTATATATCCTGTGCGCCTCTACCCTGTTAGCAAGCAACTGAGTAACAATATCCTCGGCAAAGATCTCAGTTGAAATCACTATTCTTGCATGGCTATACCTATCTGACATGAGTTCTCTTGGCGAGAGCACGGGAAGTCCGAGATGCCCTTCATTTGCGAACTTTTCGAAGTTTTTATCGCAAAAGGCATCCACATTGTATCCGCCCTCTTGCATGACACGCAGACACTCCTGCGACTGCAACCCTCCTCCGTAGATTACAAGCGGCCAGCGCGAATCTTTGGGGCAATCCATGTGGCTTCTTATGAGATAGTTGACATGGAACAAGCGATTGCTTTCTTCAACCATCCGGCGAAGACACTCCCTGTTGCCATTAAAGAGGTACTGCACCCGTTGATTGAAGATAAACCTTGATTCCTCATCTTCAAGGCACGTATAAAACGCTCTTAAGTTATGATAGTTCATAAATCCTCCTGATAGTATTTTGGATGAAAAGACGAAATCCGCCTTGGTTGGCATATTATAATTCACAAAGGCGAATAAAGCAACGTCTATTTTCTCGCAGCCAAACTATGTCCTTGGCAAACGCACCCGAATGGTATTGGCGCGGATCGGTTAATTGCATGGCGTAGCCAATGAAATGCGCTATGGCATCGACACTGCTGGTTTTATGAAATGGCTCGAAAGCGGAGAACTGAGCCGCGCAAGTTTGCTCGAAGAAGCCCGTTTGAAGCATCGTGATGCCTTTTCCGAAATTTGGGGATAAGCAATAAAATTCCATGCCATCATTGATTTAATCCTTTCGACGGTTTATAATTTATTGAAGAAAAGAAAAGCAATGTTATGCATACTGCCATTACATAATTGCAACTGATTTTCTTAAATGTCCGCAAAGCTCCACCCTGTTTCGGTTCGCTTTGTAAGACAACTCTATGAGCGCTTGGAGGATTGGCATGGGAAATGACAATGGCGATGCCCAAAGCAAAGAAAGCTCTTCTCGCGCAGAAGAAAGAAAAGAGTTTGCCCGAAAGTTGGTCGAAAGGCTAAAGGAGCTGTCCAAAGCCAAAGGCGTGTCCCTGAACTCCGCTATTTTTGCATGCGGGCATACGCCAAGCTTCCTGACACAACTGACAGGTCGCGGCTCTGTTCCTGCAGCTGACTCACTCGTGCCTTTCGCTGATTATTTCAAAGTGTCCTTGGACTTTCTTTTTAGCAGGCCCGTCGTCGGCAAGGATTGCGGTACGCTTTCGTATAGGTTTGAAGAAATGGTCACCCGCATGGGCTTTGATGATGACACAATAAGCCCAGAACTCATCGACCTCTATTTTAGCATGCTGGAAACCGCGACAGCGCTTTTTCTGAAAAACGCTTTAAGAGATTAAAAGCAAGGAGGACAAAGGCATGGACGAAACTGGCAAGCCCGACGGCGAGACAAGCGGCCCTGGAAAAGAAAAAGCGCAGCGCGGCAATGACAAATCGGCCTTGGCGGAAGAAATAGCAGGAAGAATCAAGACACTCGCGAATAGCAGAGGGATGTCAGTGAGGGGCGTCCTTATTGAGATGGGGATCCATTTGAATTTTGTCAACGGCATGAAAAAGAATGGCACTATTCCAGGCGCTGACGCGTTTCTGCCAATAGCCAATTACTTTGGCACTTCAATAGACTATCTGCTTGGCGTCCAAACAGAAGACACAGAAATCGCGCTGCTGCTTTACGGCTTCAAGGAGATGCTCACTCGCCAGGGTTTGAATGACAAGTCCTTCAAGCTTGAAGTCCTGCCCTTTTACTTTGAATGGATTGAAAAAATGACACATATCTTTGTGGAGATGTACAATCTCAAGCCAAAATGGGAAGATGATGACGAAGGCGCTTATGATAACGAAAGCATTGCTGATGATAAGGCGGCTAGAAGTAATAAATTGTGCAATAGATAAGCTACCAAAAACCATATGATGCCAATTTTATTTTTTAGCAAGAATGCGTATAATACATTTAAGCCACCCTGCAACGGGATTTTATATGCGAAAATCAGAAATATTATAGATATCCAGGTTTTCAGAATTTCATTAAATTTGAGATTTCAATCGATAATCCGGGTAAATATCACCGAAAAAACGGCGTTTATCTTAAAATAAATGTGAATCATGACTAGAACGAGGAACTCATCTGATTTCAGCAAATATCCGCTCTTCTTGTTGTAGGTATCCGGTCTTGAGCGCTGGTTGCA
>JAISWZ010000120.1 GCA_031270945.1 Clostridiales bacterium
TAGCAAAGGGATTGAAGTTTGTATCCGCTTTTGGTTTACATAGTCAGTAAATGTCATGCCCGTTTCCTTCTTGAACTGAACTGACAAATGGCTCGCGTTTAGAAAGTGCATTTTCGCAAAGCATTTTATGAAATCATAAGCGGCTTTTCTGTCGGAAAACCAAATCCCCTCTCTAAATTCCATGGCAAGACATTCCTGCCCCCACAACATGCATTCAAAAGCGCAAAAGGCCGCCAGCGCCCTGGCGGCCTTTTGCAAATCAACTCAAATTGCGAAACGCCTTATTTATTTCTTTCTTCTATTCCAGCGCCAGCCAGACCCTCATGTCTCCAAGCCCCCTGTTGCCCCACAAATGGTAGGGCACAAGAACAAGATCCGCTTCCTCGATGATTGGAGGCTCTTGCGTGTAAAGGCTTGAGCTGTCACTGTAGATGAGCTTTGAGGCTTTCGTCTTGTAGGCCTTTGTTTCAGCCGGAAACTCTTTCGGAGTCTCGGCAAGCTCAAAGACAGAGTCAGGCGAGATCCTGAAAAAGTCAGGAGAGTCGCTGTTTCCTGCCTCTTCGGCGCAGTATGCCAAGGGGCCGGCGCACATGGCAGCCATCCCTCTGGTATATGAAAGCTTGGGATGCGAGAACAGGATCCTTGGCGAAACGTCAAACTCCAGAACTGTAGCTTCTCCGTTCCAAACGCGAAATTCCTCTTGGTAGCGGCTTTGGCCTGGAACCCTGATCTTCAAGGCGAACCTTCCGCCCCAAGCTGTCACTGTGACTTTTCCGCTATACGGGTACTGTGTTTCTATCTTCACTTTCTTGCCGCCAGACTCGTACTCCCCTGAGATAAAGAGGTTTACGTACGCCGCGCTCTCGCTTATGCGAACGGCGTAGTCCGCAAGGCTCAAAAGAGTCCTGGACAAGTTTGGAGGGCAGCAAGCGCATGGAAACCACGCCTGGCGAACCGGCTTGACGTGCGATCTCTCAGGGTTCGATGCGCCTGGATGAACCGACAAGGGGTTGACATAGAAGAACTCACGGCCTGAAAGGGAAACGCCAGACAAGACTCCGTTGTAAAGCGCCCGCTCCACCGTGTCATAGTACTTGGCCTCGCCGGTAACATCGCCCATTCTCTTGGCGAACATCATAAGCCCTATCGCTGCGCAAGTCTCGCTATAGGCCGTATCGGGAGGAAGATCATAGTCATGGGTGAAAGCTTCTCCTGAAGGGGTCGAGCCAACGCCTCCAGTGATGTACATCTGGCGCTTTGTGACATTTGCGTACAGCTTCTTGCATGCGGACAGAAGATCGTCGTCTTCAGCCGCCAGATCAGCCATCGCGCTGTAAAGGTACATGGCACGAACAGCATGTCCCACCGCCGTGTCTTGATCCACTGGATGCAGGTGGGCTTGGTGGTACGCCAGGTTGACAGGGTTGTTTGAGCTGTCCCAAACCGCCGTGAAACCCAGGCTCTTTTTCTCTTGGTCAAAGTAGCTTGGCAAGGATCCTCTCTGGCTTATGAAGTGCTTGGCCAGATCCAGGTACCGGGTTTCCCCTGTGGCCTTCGCCAGCTTCACCAAGGCAAGCTCAACCTCTTCGTGCCCAGGGTAGCCAAGGGACTTTCCATGGCCGAATACGCTGTCAATCAGATCGGCTAGCTTCACCGCGACATCCAGCAATGTCTTTTTCCCTGTCGCGCCGTAATGGGCCACAGCTGCCTCGATCAAGTGCCCCGCGCAGTAGAGCTCATGCGCCTCCCTGAGGTTGGCCCACTTGGATTCTGGCGCCTTTATGGCAAAGTAGGTGTTAACGTAGCCATCCGGCTCTTGCGCCTTTGCGATAAGAGCGATAGCCTCGTCAACCTTCTCTTCAAGATCCGCGCCGGATCCCGAAGCCAGCGCGAAGCTTGCGGCTTCAAGCCACTTGTACAAGTCGCTGTCCTGGAATACGAAGCCGTGAAACTCGCCTTCCTCAAGGCCTGCGGCTAAACGGAAATTGTGGAGGCACCCGCTTCCGTCAGCGCCTGGAACGTTGTCGTTCAGGGCGTCCCACTGGTATTGCAATATGACGTTTCTAGCCAGGCCTATCGCCCGGTTCCAAAATGTGTCGTCTATCCTTGCTTTCATGCATCAGCCTCCCGATATGCCTAAGGCACAAGCGCAGTCCGCAAAGCCGCCACTGTGCTGTAGACTGAATTTATCAGCCAGCTCGAGGTGATGGAGCCCTCAGAGAGCTTTTCATCCATGAATCCCATAAGCCAGCCAATGCTGGCCACCAGAACTGTTTGCGCCGCCGCAGCCCAAAAGTTCACGCGAAAAAGACCTGCCGCATGAAACAGCCCGAAGGCCGCCGCCTGTATGATGTTGCCTGTTGCGAAAGAAAACTTCTCTCCTAGCCGTTTTCCTAGAAATCCTCGAAACAGGATCTCTTGCGAAATGCCTGCCCTGATGAACCCATATGAGAGCGCGTCAGGGATTGCCGCCAACCCCTTGCCAGCGCCCCCAAATTGGGAGGCTGCCGTCGGCGCCCCGACAAACGTGGGCAAAGCGTGGAACGCGCCAAACATCAGCGCGAACAAGCCCAGGCAGCACAATATGTACGGGGCGGGATCTGAGACCAGGACGCGCTTTAGCCCGAGCCACTTCACAAAGCTCTCCTCGCAGCCTTCCTGCGCGAGCCACCATATGAGCGGCAATATCAAGCAGAGGGCGCCGTGCCGCAAAGAGTTGGCCAGGTATTGCAGTGCTTCGGCAAGCATTTTTCTTCCCCTTTTGCGTATTTGAGCCGCCTAGGCGGCTTTCTTTTGGCGTAGCCAGCTGGCCCGCATGGCCAGCGAAAGCGTCTTTCTGCAGTATATATCTTTTTCCCAAGCATTGCAATGCCAGAGGAAAACTTGCGCTTTTTGGCGCTTTTGCCCATTGGTTTTTCTTTGAGGCAGATATGGAAAGCGCCTCCCGCTTAGCAGGAGGCGCTTTCCAATTCAGGCAAGCATAGCTTCTCTATATCCGAAGCGCTCTGCATCTCTCGCTTTCCAAGACTCTGGGGCTTTATGTCGGAAAACCAAATCCCCTCTCTAAATTCCATGGCAAGACATTCCTGTCCCCCCTCAAATGCAATCAAAAGCGCAAAAGGCCGCCAGCGCCCTGGCGGCCTTTTGCATTTCCTCAAACCTTACTCAGCCGTGGTATCCATCAATTCCGCTCCAAATCCCAGCCTGTCGCGAGAGCACTCCGCCGCTCGGCGCAGCTCGGGAGTTGGCTCTTTCACCCATCTTAGCGCCCTGCCGTCCTGAGTGACTGCGGCAAGACAGACTTCAGGCGTTTGCTCTTTCACCCATCTAAGAGCCATCCCGTTTTGGGTAACTGCAGCAAGGCATAGCTCAGTCGACTGTTTTCTGGCATACCAAAGAGCGTCGCCATTCTGGGTTACAGCGGCTAGAAATATGGCTGAGGTTTTCTTCTTGACGTGCCCTATTGCCATTCCGTTTTGGGTAACCGCCGCAAGGCACAGAATTGGCGTTTGCTCCCTTACATAGCGCAAAGCCCAGCCGCTTTGGGTTACAGCGGCAAAGCAAATCTCCGGGGTTTGGTTCGCCACAAACCTCAATGCTAAACCGTTCTGTGACACTGCCGCCAGGCATGCCTCTGGCGTTTGCTCTTCCACATGCTCAAGCGCTCCGCTGAAGCGTTTGACAGCCGCCAAGCAGATCTCTGGCGTTTGCTTTCTCACATGCTTAAGCGCCATTGCGTCTTGGGACACCGCCGCCATGCAAATTTCCTGTGTCTGCTTCCGCACATGGGCAAGAGCTCCTATGTCCTTTGAAATGGCGGCAAGGCAGAGCTCGGCGGTCTGGTCTTTTACGAACCTAAGCGCCATGCAGTCCTTTTCTATTGTCGCCAGGCACATCTCAAAGGTCTGGATATGCGCGAACTGAAGGGCGCCGATGCACTTCGCCACTGCGACAGCGCAGATGACAGCGGTTTGCTCCTTGACAAACTGCAGGGCCCAACTGTTTTGCATGACCGCTGCCATGCATACCTCTGTTGTCTGCTCTTTTGCGAACCTTAGCGCCAGGCCGTCGCGAGTGACCGCCGCTAGGCAGATTTCAGGCGTTTGCTCCCTTACATGCTTAAGAAGCCTGCCTTTCTTTGACACAGCGGCGATGCAGAGCTCTGGCGCCTGTTCCTTGGCCAATCGGAACGTGTTGCAGTTCTTGGCCACCGCCGCCATGCACAGCTCCAAAGTCTGGCTCTTTACGTATTCCAGCATCTTTCCGTTTTGGGATATAGCCGCAAGGCACACCTCAGTTGTTTGCTCCTTGGCATACATTAGGGCTTTGCAGTTCTGGGTTACCGCTGCCAGGCAAATCTCCGGCGTTTGCTTCTTCACCAGCCCCAGCGCCATGCCGTTGCGTGAAACGGCTTCGATGCACAGCTCTGGCGTTTGCTCCTTTGCAAACCTTAGCGCCCAAGGCTCCTGTCGAACCGCCGCAAGGCATATTTCAGGGGTTTGCTCTATCACATTCTCAAGCATCCTGCCGCTTTGGGTCACTGCGGCAAGGCATAGCTCATGCGTCTGCTCCAAGACATTTTCAAGCGTCCTGCCGCATTGGGTCACTGCCGCAAGGCAAACCTCCGGAGTTTGATCATGCACCCAATGAAGCACCATCCCGTTTTGGCTTACCGCCGCGAGACAAATTTCTTGCGTCTGCTCCTTTACCCACTGCAGGGCCATCCCGTTTTGGCTCACCGCCGCGAGACAGATTTCTGGCGTTTGCTCCCTGACCCATTGCAGGGCCATCCCGTCCTGAGAAACCGCCGCAAGGCAAATTTCAGGAGTCTGCTCCTTTACGTGCTCAAGCGCCAAGCCGTACTGTGACACAATAGCCTTGCACGTTTCAGGCGCCTGATCTGTCACTTGCAAAGCCCAAGCCCCTGGATAAAAGGCCGCATACCGGATTTCAGGAGTCACGTCCTTGACCAGGTTAAGGGCCAGCCAGCTTTGGAACACAGCGGCCAGGCAAATCTCTTCAGTTTGATCATTGACAAGGCCTAGCGCCGAGAAGTTTTGGGCAACCGCCTGCCAACAAATTTCTGGGGTCTGCTCTTTCACGTATTGCAAGGCCATCCCGTTTTCATTTACCGCTGCCAGGCAGATGTCCGGGGTTTGCTCCTCTACGTATTGCAATGCCATCCCGTTGTCGCTTACCGCTGCCAGGCATATGTCCGGAGTTTGCTTCTTCACGTGCTGCAAGGCCATCCCGTTCTGGCTTACCGCCGCCAAGCAAATGTCCGGAGTTTGTTCATTAATGCGCTTTAGGGCCATCCCGTTTCGGGTCACTGCCGCCAGGCTGGCGTTTGGCGGCGTCTGGTTGTCAGGGCGCTTAGACGTTT
This sequence comes from Clostridiales bacterium, assembly GCA_031270945.1. GTDB lineage: Bacteria > Bacillota > Clostridia > Lachnospirales > WQUN01 > JAISWZ01. The sequence goes on from JAISWZ010000120.1 coordinate 5,384, forward strand.
TATTTTCAGGACGCCTGCGCGTCTGTTCACCTAGACGCTTTAGCGCCAGAATCTCAAGGCGCTTTGCCGCCATCCCATTATGGGCCTCCTGCGCTTGCGTCATGTCGGCGTTCTTCAAGTCAGTCATAGCGCACCTCACTTAGTGCATATCCCAAAATTTTTAATGAGCGCAGTGCTTTACGCGTGGCTTTTCCGAGCCCTAAATAGATTTTGGGATACGCTCTTATACTAGCGAGTGAAAAGAACCGCGCTTTTCACTCATGCTCGCGAGCATAAATTTTTTTCCTGATGTTTTCGCATGACAATACCGCAACGATGCTCGCAAGGCTTTGGCGAATCAAAGCTTCACTTAGTGCATATCCCAAAATTCCGAAATGGCACCGGAAAAATCCTGGCGAATGCTTCAACGCCGGATTTTTCCGGTGCCTCGGATATAATTTTGGGATATGCTCTTATGCTCTTGCCATAAAACACCAGCAAAAAAATCCTCAAATTTTTAAAATAACCTATTGACAAGCGCCTAAGCCAATGCTATAATTGCTCTTGCTTGAACAAAGGGGCATAGTTCAGTGGTAGAACGTTGGTCTCCAAAACCAAATGTCGAGGGTTCGAGTCCTTCTGCCCCTGTAGCCTCCTCCCTGAAAGGGAGGAGGCTTTTTTCTTTGCGCAAGCCCCGCGAGCACAGACGCTTCTTTCAAAACGAATATTTATGGGCTGACATTACGGCATGTCCCAAATCTTTAAAACAAAATACTTGGGCCTGCTCTCTGGAGGTTTTCGATGAAAGTTGCAAAGACACTCAGCCCTCTGATTTTGCCGCTGGTGCTGGCGGTCATTTTCTTAAGCCAAGATTTTTTGAGCTTTGCCATATGGTGGCTCATGCTTCTCGGACTAGGCGCCATTTTCTTTCCAGCCGCCTGCTTCTTGTTTCGCAGATTCTTGTCCAAAGGCTACTCATTCGCGAGAACATTGGGCATCGCGGTTGGCGGATACCTGACTTGGCTCGCGTCAGCGCTTCACATATTGCCGTTCCAGTGGTGGGCCGCGTACCTGGTTCTTGCTGTTTGCTTGGCGCTGAACATCTATCTTGCCAAAAAGACAGGGTGCGTGAAGGAAGCGTTCCAAGACGGCAAGCTTTTGGGGAGGATAGCGTTCGAGGAAGCCCTGTTCATTCTGCTTCTGGCGTTCTGGGCCTATTTGAGAGGTCTGAGGCCAGACATCATCGGGCTTGAAAAGTACATGGACTTGGGGTTTGTAAACTCCATCCTTCGATCCGACTATTTTCCGCCAGCGGACATGTGGTACGCGGGCAAGCCCATAAACTACTACTACCTTGGACAATATTTCGCCGCTTACTTGACGAGGCTGACCTTCATAAAGCCAGGCGTCACCTACAACCTTTCAATGGCAACCCTCTTCGCTGTGGTGTTCATGGCCGCCTACTCCATTGGCCAGTTTCTGTCTGAGATCTATTCGCAAAACACATCTTCAAAGGTCGCTAAGACCGCAAGACTCGCAACCGGCCTTCTAACCGGGGGCTTGACCTGCCTGAGCGGAAACCTTCACACTGTCATATACGCCTGGTTCGGCAACGGAGGCCCTTTGGGCTATTACTATTTTCCTGACGCGACCAGGTACATCGGGCACAACCCTCCCGGCAGCCAGACAATACATGAGTTCCCTCTGTACTCCTTCGTGGTTTCAGATCTGCACGCCCACGTCCTTAACATGCTGTTCACTCTTTTGGCTGTCGCATGCGCCATTTCAGCCGGAATGGGGATCATGAGAAAATTTCGGTTTGACGATCAAGAGGCGAATGCCGGATTCAAAAGATTTGTTCCGGAGCCAGCCTACTTTGTCGCCATCTTCTTGATAGGGCTTTTCCCTGCCACAAACTTCTGGGACTTTCCGATCTACATTGTCGCCACCGGCGCCATATATCTTTACGCCAACCTGAAATCCCACAACTACAGCAAGCTGTCCTGGAAGGCTTTCTTTGGCCAGCTAGGCTTCGCCGCAGGAGCGTCATACCTGGTAGTCCTGCCCTTCCATCTCAAGTTTGAGCCCATGACCACAGCGCTTGCGCAGGTGACAGTTGGATCTGCGTTCTATCAGCTGATGGTGCTATACGGCTATCAGCTCGTGTTTTTTGCCGTCTTGCTCATTGAGACCACACTGGCTTACAAGGCGCCAAAATCCCAGCGGCCGCTTAGCAGGAAAGAACAGAAAAGGCTGGACAAGGCCCCGATTGACGACACGCCCAAGCCGCTTTACATTCCCGCTGGCGACGCCGCTGAAATGGAAGGCAAAAAACCTGTCTTTCGATACATTGAGAGCGCCAATCCTGGCGACGCCCTCGCCTGCATATTTTTCATCTGCGCAGTTGGGCTTGTCATAATCCCTGAGATCGTGTATGTAAAAGACATTTACACCACAAGCCCTCGCGCCAATACAATGTTCAAGCTGTGCTACCAGGCTTTCATCATGTTCACGCTGGGAATCGGGTACACATTCCCAAGGGTCTTCATGCATCTTGACAAGAAAAACCGCCGATACCTGATAACTCTTGCCGTGTCTTCAATTCTCATTTTCTTCGCCTTCGTCTACCCCTTCTATGCCATACCAGGCTGGTACGGGAAAGGCCGAACGTACGCTGGGCTTGACGGAACGCAATTCCTTTCAACCTACAAGGAGACGCTGGGAGAGCCAGGGCCTGAAGGGCCTCCAAAAGAAGTCCTCTCCATGGTTGATGACGTCCCGATAGTTGAGTACCTGAACAACATAAAGGGCCAGCCCGTGATCTGCGAAGCCAACGAATTCGCCTACAAGTCCTACGGCAGGATTTCTGCCACAACAGGTCTTCCTGACATATTCAACTGGTACTATCACCAGGTTCTATGGAGAACCGAGGACAGGAAGCCAGAGTTCGACGAAAGGATCCAAGATATCAAAACCATCTACACAACCTCGGATCCAAGCGCCGCCAAAGCCGCCCTTGATAAATACAAGGTGAAATACATTGTTGTCGGCCTGCTTGAAAGAACCAAGTTTTCGGACAGGCTGAACGAAGAACTCATAAAGAGCCTGGGTACAATAGTTGTTCAGAGCAACAGCACGTATCTTCTAGAAGTGTCCCAGTGAGCTGATCTTAGAGCGGCATTGGGATATGCGCCAAGGCGGGCAAGAAAATAATTTTTTAAAAAAGCTAGAATTTCAAGCCGGCCGGAGGCCGGCTGTTTTTCGCTTTTGCCTTTTTTGTTTTTATTTTTCGCTTTTTTATTTTTAGCTTTCCTAATAGCATATATCCAAGTCATAAGTATTTCCAAAATACTCAAAGCTAACACGGGTTCCCTGCCCGTACCTTTCCGGGATGCTTGCGGGCCTGAGCGCCGCTATCACAAATCCCCCTTCAATATCTTGCCCGTTTTCTATCATTCTTAGATCGCCTTCGCGCTTCATAAAGCTTTCATCGGACTCTTTTTGATATTTTTCCAGCTGCCCCCCATAAACAACAAGCACATTGGCGCTTGGAGCGCAATAGGCAAGGAAGTCCATCATGTCGGAGAGAAACTCGTCATCCACAAAATATACGAGAGTTGAGCTGTTTGCGCTTTTCAGGGCGGCAGCCAACTCGGACGCTATGGCGGTCTGGATGACTCCCTCCTCTTTGGCGAATTTGGACGTCTGCACTGGGTCCAGGACATTTTCCGCAACAGGGACGGCTATAGCCAGGGCGGCCATCAAAAGCGCTACCCATTTGGAAAACAGGAGCTGCTGTCTTTTGGCGAAATCTACTACATGAAATCCCATGGCGCTGACTATTGCCGGAACGATTACAGTAGCCCGCTGGGCCACAACGTATGAGTTAGCCCCCTTCGAAAAGAGTGACAGAGCCAGGACAGCGCAAGACCACAAGGCCAGGTACAGGTCGTAAACGGACAGCATCCCTATGAGCGAGAGAACCAGGTATAGCAATGCCAGCGGGGTTATGTACCGGAAAAGGCCGTACGGGTTCTCCTTGACAAGAGAGATCAAGGCCCCAGAGATGAAATCGCTGTCGGCCTTGCCTGCTGACAGGGAGCTTCTCATTTGGAAAGCTGATATTAAAACAGTAACGCCTATGTAAAGGCAAAGCCCCAAACATTGGATTATGCCCGCAAAGCGAGCCCTCTTCTCTTCCTCTCTTTCTCTTGCCCTGGCGCCTATGGCCTTGGAGGCTAAGGCGGCAATCAACAGGATCGCGGCGGCAAGCGCTGAGGCGTGCATGGATCCGAGAAATCCGCCAGCAAGCCCGACTCGAACAGAATCGCCAGCCTTGTCGCCAAGCGTGTGCATCAGAAAGCACCCTATCGCAAGCATCATGAAGGCGGAGGGAAGAAGGGACTGCTCGCATATCCTGGCATAAAGAAAGATCAGCGGGCTTGTGAAAACCGCGAAAACGATTGCGGAAGCGTACAATCCCGGCTTGGGCGACAGCGTACCCAGAAGCTTCTTCAGCCCCATCCTCATGGATAGCGCGGCAGTGGAAAGCACAAACCCGTAGGTCAGGTTTGCGACCAGAAGAGAGCTTCCGAAAACAAGGCTTGTCGCCGCCAGGAACGAATACTGTCTTGCAGGGTATCCTCCAAGCGCCAGAGCTGTATATCCCAGATCAGGAGAATTTAAGCTAGCCAGCCCTGCCGCCAGCCCCTTTGCGGACTCATGATCCAGCCATCTCGGCCCGATCTGCCCGGCGCCCCAAAGCTGGAGAACGCAAAACCCCAATATGGCCAGAGGGCCAAGGAACTCCCGGTTTTTCAGCTCCCTCACCAAGTCTGCCATAGCTAGGCAGAAGGATGAGACAAGCAGGTACGCCATCCCCGCAAGCCATATCCTTGACGCAACGGTAGAGAAAACGCCCTTCTGCCTATAGGCTTCAAACTCAAGCACACCCAGCAACGAGAACGCCGCGCCAACAGCCATGGGCTGGAGAACGCTTTTTCCTTCGTTCAAGTAATGAATCTTAACATTTGAGAAAAGGCCAACCAATCGATCACCTCTCGATCTGGCGCAAGGCTTGCAAAGCCTGAGCATAGCAACCGCCGGCTTGAGCGAAAAACAGGCGCATGGCCGGAAAAGTCCGGTTACGGAATTTGGGGATGCGCACTTAGAGCATATCCCAAAATTTTATCCGAGGCGCCGGAAAAATCCGTCGTTGAAGCATTCGCCAGGATTTTTCCGGCGCCATTTCGGAATTTTGGGATATGCTCTTAGCAACGTCAACGCTGGTTCGAGGTTTCGCTAGGAAACCAAGTCCGAAAAGCGTCCAAAAGCAAATGGCATGATAGCATGTCCCAAGAAAACCCCAGTTGCAAGCGTTTCTCAAATGTCATAATATGTTAATTTACGGGAATCCGCCATCCATTCGGATACGCATTCACAAAAACCTGCGCCCCGCCATTTTTCACTATTTAGTTTAGCCTAACGAACTAGTCGTTACAACAGGTAAAATTAGACTAATTCGTGAAGCGGGTCGATGCTTTGTTTAGAAGCAATCTGAGACTGTTTTTTTTGTGAGGGGCGCTGAAGGGCTGTCGTTTGGCAACCCTTCGGCGCTGGACGATTTACTGAGCATTGACTACTACTACGACAGCATCATTTTGGAGGATGACACAGCAATCGAAATCCCGAGCGGCTATACGGCCCTTTTTATCAACGGCACCCTGGTAACCGAGTATGAGGCTATCATCCGAAACGACAGGTCTCTTGTGCCAGTCAGGCTAATCAACGAGGAGCTGGGCGCTGCTGTAGGCTGGGATGGCGTCAAGCGAGAGGTCACAATCGACAAAGGCGACACAGGCATTCTGCTGTCCATTGACAAAGACAAGGCTCTGGTCAACGGAAAGCAAACAATGTTGGACTATCCGGCCATCATATGCAAGGATAGAACCTATGTCCCTCTCAGGTTGTGGGGCAACAGGGGGCTTGGAGACATGCGGGTCTGGCTGGCGCTGGAATAGAAAAGTAAAAAAATAAAAAATAAAAAATAAAAAAATAAAATATAAAACAAAAAACAAAAAAACAAACAAAAAAACCAAACAAAACCAAAAGCCCCAAGGCATGCCTTGGGGCTTTTTTCACGGATTGTTGACAGTGATCATCTCAAGCAAATACTGCTTGGTGTCCGAGAAGAGAACCGCCTTTGTTGGCTCTCCGTAGATCTGAACCAGGTCGGCCGGGATGGTGGCGTCTGAGATCGCGGCTATTATGTAGTCGCCATCCTTGAACGCTTTGTTTATTATAGGGCTTTCTATTATCGCCACTGTCATTTTTGGCTCAAAGTACTTCATGTAGTCGTATATGTTCTTGATGTAAACGTTGTCTACGTAGTACAGGAGAGTCAGGTTTTCCCTGTCCAAGCCATTTTCCTTGATCGCCCTTTTAATCTCCCGGACTATCCGCGTCTGGATTATCCCTCGCTCCTTTGAGATGTTCTTGGAGTAGATTGGGCTCACGAGGTTGATCGCTATAGACACGGCAACAGCGGCGCAAGCCAGGATCCAGGCGATCCATTTGCCAAAGTTTTTAAGGCGCTTTGAATTCGATATCACGTGATAGCCGACAGCGGAAACCAGGACAGGTATGGCTGGGGTGGCTCTTTGTATGGACACGTAGGAGTTGCCGTTCACGCCTTTCATCATCACAGCCATGACTATGACCAAAACGACCCAAATGGACAGGTACACGTCATAGACTGTGAGGATGCCAGCCAAGGAAAGAAGCAAGTAGGCGATAGCCACAATTGTCAGCCCACGGAAGAGCCCGTACGGATCCTCCGTCAAGATGGAGATGATCGTTGTTGACACATAGTTTTGCGCTGTCGCGCCTATGGTCAAGGAGCTTTTCTCACGCAACAGGACTACGGATATGCCTGTCACAACGACTATGTAAAGGCATAGACCCAAGTCAAGAAACGCGCTGTCTCTGTAAGGCTTCATTTCTTTGCGGCTTCTTCCGCTGACGGCCCCTATGGCCTTGAAGACAAGGGCCGCTGCCAGCAATCCAGCCGTGGCCAGGCCAGGGGTGTACATCGCTCCCAGAAATCCTCCTACGATCCCCAGGCGCACAGCGTCAGCGGGCTTGCCATCGCGCAGGTAGCTAAAGAAGCAGCCTATTGCCAGCATAGTGAAGGCCGAGGGCAGCATGGCTTGCTCGCAAACCCTGGTGTACAGCAGGACAAGAGGGCTTGTGAAAACCCCAAAGACTATGATTGAGGCGCCTATGCCAGGGCTTTCCATGACAGGCGCCAGAAACGACTTCAAGCCCCTGTACATTGAAAGCGCTGAGGCTATGAAGATGAAGTCGAAAGTCACGTTCAAAACCAGCAGGGACTTTCCGAAAACAAGGCTGGGGATGGCCAGGAAGGCGTACTGCCTGGTGGGATACCCCCAGAAGGACAAAGACATGTACCCTCTGTCTGGAGTGCTCCAGCTGCTAAGCCCCGCCCCTATTTCCTGCGCGGCCTCATAGTCCACCCATCTAATTCCTGTTATCCCTGCGCCCCAAAATGTTATGACGCAAAACGCTATCATGAGAACCGGGGCAATATATCTCTTATTCTTGAAATCATTGACAAGATCCGACACGGATAGCCAAAACGAAGAACCAAAAAGATAAACCATGCCGGCAAGCCAGATCCACGACGCAACTATGGAAAAGACGCCTTTGTATGTGTACGCCAGAATCTCAAGGCATGCCAGGAAGGCGAAAATCCATCCTATGGTGACAGGAATGTCCGTGTTCTTCTTGCCGCTTTGATAAAAAACCTGTGTATCTTTAAAAAGTCCTACCAAGCGCTCCACCTCGCAAATATTTTGACGAGGATATAACAATTCTCGTCAGTTTATGTCTTAAATTGGTCAATAATTATCACCCGTATGAACAACATATCGTTTTTTACCGATTTATATCCTGTTCGCCTCTATTATTTTAGCTGAATTCAATGGACATTTCAAGAGGCAAATTTGTGCTTCGAGCGTCAGCTTTCATCAGTATAGCATTCCACATTAGATGCGTAAATATATGTAAAAAGCGCCTAAAAACTTCGATATTGGAGAATCGCTTAATTTAAGGTCAAATTCAGGCGGCCCGGACAGCCGCAGCAATAAAAAAAAGCCCCAAGGCAAGCGCCTTGGAGCTTTTTGCAATCTTTATTTAACTTAGTGCATATCCCAAAATTCCGATATGGCGTCGGAAAAATCCTGGCGAATGCTTCAACGCCGGATTTTTCCGGCGCCTCGGATAAAATTTTGGGATATCTTAACTTGCACTTTTTATATTATATTTCTGGCGCTTGCGCCTTGGCTTGCTTACGCCCCAAATTTGTAGCCCAATCCGTGAACCGTCTTGACGTATATCGGCTTCTTCGGATCGTCTTCTATCTTTTGCCTCAGATTCTTGATGTGATTGTCTATCGCCCTGTCAAAGCCGTCGAACTCGTCTCCGAAAACGGCGTCTATCAATTCCTGCCTGGTGAACGCCTTCCCGGGACGCTTGGCCATGGCTGAGAGGAGACCCATTTCGCTAGGTGTGAGTCCTACCTCTTTTCCATTTTTGCAAACCTCGCCTTTGCCAAAGTCAATGTGAAGGGCGCCAAAGAAGCTTTCTGACTGCAAAGGCGCAAGATCGCTGGTTCTCCTAAGGACGGAGTCCATTCTGGCAAAGAGCTCCTTAAGGCTAAACGGCTTGGTCACATAGTCGTCAGCTCCAACCCCAAGCCCTTTTAAAATGTCTTCCTCTTCCGCCTTGGCTGTGAGCATTATGACAGGCAGAGCCAGCTTTCCCCGTATCCTCCGGCATACCTCTTCGCCAGGGATGTCTGGGAGCATCAGATCCAGCAAAACAAGAGAGACTTTTTCCCTTGCCAGAAGATCTAACGCCTTTGAGCCAGTTTGAGCCTGCAGCACCTCATAGCCGTTGTTTCCAAGGAATGACGCCAGAACCTCAAGAATCTTGGGCTCATCATCAACCACAAGAACGCGCTGCGCCATCACGCTGTGGCTTCGTACCCAGATTCTGTGATTGCCTCAACTATCTTGGCCAAGGTGACAAGCGTCTGGTCAAATTCGACAACAGCCTGCTTCTTGCCTGTGCTGGCTTTGACCTTCTTGATTCCCGGAAGCTTCTTCACTGCTTCTTGCACTGCCTTCTCGCAGTGCTCGCAGGACATCCCCTCAACTTTCACAACTGCCTTCTCCATAGTGGCTAGCTCTCCTCTCTTTTTCCTGTTGCGATTTAAAGCGATCCAGAACAAGGGCTCTACTTCCAGTTCGCGAATATCACTGTAGCCTGTTTCAGGAATTCTGCCCCGATAGTTATTTTTCCATCTTCAACGGTCTTGTTGCTCGCGAAAATGGGGTAGGGGTTGCAGCCTCCCGCCGACTTCTCCACCTTGTCCATAGAGAAGCGGTTTCCGCAATTCTGGCATACAAGCTCATTTCCCTCTTGAACGTAGTACCCTTTGCCAGAATCGTAGCATACTTGGCAGGTGTTGAAAGCGGTTCTTATCGTTCCGTCAGGAGCTTCCACCGCTATGACTTCCAGATTGACGCCTTCCACTGTGACGGGGATAAACATTGCCGTTTTTGACACTGCGCCTTCAGCTATGATCAGATCCCCGTTCGAGGTGACTTCAGTGTCCGGCCCCTCGTATTTGGCAACTTCAGTTGCAACCGGCTCCTCGGTCTTGGCAGTTTCAGTTGCGACTGGCTCCTCGGTCTTGGCGGTTTCAGTTGCGGCCGGCTCCTCGGTCTTGGCGGTTTCAGTTGCAACTGGCTCCTCGGTCTTGGCAGTTTCAGTTGCGACCGGCTCCTCGGTCTTGGCGGTTTCAGTTGCGACCGGCTCCTCGGCCATTTCGGTCATGCCCGGTTCGTGCTCAGCCATTTCGGTCATGTCCGGTTCCTCATCCTCGGCCATTTCGGTCATGCCCGGTTCGTGCTCGGCCATTTCGGTCATGTCCGGTTCCTCGTCCTCGGCCATTTCAGTCATGTCCGGCTCTTCGTCCTCGGCCATTTCGGTCATGCCCGGTTCCTCGTCCTCGGCCATTTCGGTCATGTCCGGATCCTCATCCTCGGCCATTTCGGTCATGCTTGGATCCTCATCCTCGGCAGTTTCAGTCATGCCTGGATCCTCGACCTCGGCAGCCATGCTCAGATCCTCGTCCGGTTCCACATCCACAGCAATTTCAGTTATGATCGGGTTCTCGTCCGCAGCAATTTCAGTTCCGGCTGCAGCGCTAACGCAGCCAGTAGCAGCAATGGCTATGCCTATGCCTACAAGACAAGTGGCCATCCATTTGTAATCCATGCCAAACCTCCCGTATCTCATCCGCTTCGCGCAGCGGGATTTTCATTAGTTTCTTTCGAGCGAGCATTTGGTTTCCGCGCCGGACCGCCTCGACTTAGCGCTCGCCATGCTGGCGTATTCTCCTCATATGAAGATTTTATATGCGTGAATGATATTTTGCAAGTAATTTGGCACTATTCACCAAAGGATCCTTTGGGATAAATCGGCAATTGCTTTGGGGATGTAGAGCATATCCCAAAATTAATTCCATGGCTTGAAAAAGTCACGCGTTAAAGCATCGCGATGACTTTTTCGGTGCCTTAACGGAATTTTGGGATATGCACTTAAAAGCTTTTGATCTTAAAGCCCGGCGTTTAAGGCCAGGCGGCTCTCAGTTGCAAATTTGCCCTTGGCATGGTATCCTGAAAGAGCGCGTTATTCCGATTAGTCTTTGGTTTAAGTATCATGGCATGGAATTCAAGCGAGACTCAAACCAAAGCATCCCAGGCGTTCGGGGCTTTTCCTGCGCCGCTGCGATACGCCCTAAGCTTTCATGCGCGAGCGAAAACAAGCAATTATTGTTTTCGCCCGCTATCTCAATTGCTTCATCACCCCTTTCAAAATGGACAAGAAGCGTATGCCCAGGCCAACGCATTCATCATCCAAACCCTTTACAATCATGATGTATCCGTTGTAGGAGGGCACCCCCAAGTAGAGCGGCTCAAATTTCCTGAGCGCTTCGACGTTTTCTTCCATCCATGTGTGAAGCTGCTTCAATGACTGGCATCCGCAAGAAATGCCCAAGAACGTTCCCAGCATCAGGCCAGGCAGCGGGTAGCGGGCTGAGTAGTCCCGCAATTCCGGCATCCTGCGAATGCTGCGGCAGAAAGACTTGATCTCCTTCGCAACTTCTGGCGCGTCAATCGCCTCAATCGCAAAGGGCTTGCTAATCATGACCGTCCTGGCAATCATCCAGGACTTATTATCGAAAAAGCTTGGGCTCCTGCTTGAGGCGCGAGCCTTCCCTTGCGCTTTGTCTTCTTCCATCGTATCACTCCCTCTTTCCAGGCGCCCATTTCATGCGCCGGCATAGCTCCTCAGCGGATCCTGTCCTGCAGAGAGCACCCGAGAAATCAATATATGGCTTTTTTTAAATCGGGATACGCACTCAGAAAGTGATCTGCGCCACTTTGATACATCTTTTCCATTTACTATTAAACCACAACCATAGGATACTTGGCAACCTATATCAGCGTTATTTTAGAGAATATCCTATACTAACGAATGCTAGCGAATGCCAACGAGGGGCACGCTTTAGAATTTTCTTGCGTTTGCAGGAATGGCGTCTCGGGCTTTGCAAGCAAGCGCAGGCAAACTTGCAGACTTTTCCAAGAACATGCTCTAGTTTAGCGTGAAGGCTTGCTTTTTGCTTTTCGATAGAGACGGCTCTGTTTTGCCTTTTTTTGAGGGGGAAGCCCCTTAAAAAAATAAAAAACAAAACAAGGGCAGACGAATGTCTGCCCCTAAGAGCGCAAAATTTATGCGGCTGGAAAAGCTCGCGCTAAAGCGTCTCATGCCTTTTGATCGCCTTATGCGTCTCTCTCTTCCAGGATTCTCCTGACCAAGCTCAAAGAGCTGGCATACTCATCGCAGAAGCGCTTCTCAATCTCCAGGTTGATGATGCCGCCAAATCCCTTCAAAGCGTTTAAAGCCTCCTTTACAGGAATGGTGCCCCAGCCTGGCGGAAGGTGAAGGTCAGCCACCCCGCTGGCTATGCGCTGGCCATAGTCATGGCTTAGGAGCATGGTTGGCTTGCCAAAGTTGTCGTGCAGATGGACATGCCCTATATGGGGCAGAGCGGTTGAAATGGCGCCCAAGAGCTCCTCCCTGCTGCCTTTGCTGTGCAAGTAATAATGCCCGATGTCAAAGGTGATCTTCAAGTTTGGCATGTTGACCAGGTCGCAGAACTGGACGATGCTCTTCGCGCTGTCTCCCCATGTGAAAATGCCGTCTGAGAGAATGAGAGGATTCTCGATGCAGAGAAGCGTTCCAGAAGCCTTTTCCGCAATTTTCCTGACCCGCTCCGCTTCCATGAGGAAGGCGTCTTTGTTGTACTGCTTGGACATTCCCGCGTGAAACACAATGACCCTTGCGCCAGCCATTTGGGCGAACTCAATGCTGGCCAGGAAAACCGCCTCATACATTTGGGCTGTTGCTTCATCGTTTAAAGCCAAGTCATGCGGGAGGTGAATCGTATACTCCAGATCCCGCTCCCTAAGGGCAGCGATAACCCGCTTGGCGCGGTGCGGCAGCAAATGCCCTCCTACAACCACGTCAAGCCCATGAAGCACGAGCTCGCAACAGTCAGCGCCGGAATTCTCAATGTAGAGAAGCTCTCTTTTAAGGCTCTCGACGCTGCCGTTGACGTACTGCGCCATCAGGCTTAACCCCAATTTGTTCATGCTTTCATATCCTTTCTTGCGGCTGTATCGCTCTTGAACTGCCCTTTGCAATTATAACCTTAATTATCAAGCAAGTCGAGCCGCGCTCGCAAGGTGAGCGCAAATAGCAGTTCTTTAGTTCGTACAAGCGCAGTTTTTTTAGCAAAAATCCAAGCTTTTTAAATCTTCTACCGAAAGAAGGAAGCCAATGGATCAATCTATTTTTGGAAACAAGCCTTTGGGATTCGGATTCATGCGAGTGCCCATGAACGGAGACGCTGTTGACTATGAGCATACCTGCCGCATGGTAGATGCCTACCTGGCCAACGGCTACTCCTATTTTGACACTGCCCATGGATACATCGACGGAAAGAGTGAGCTTGCGATCAGGGATTGCTTGGCAAAAAGGCATCCCAGGGACTCTTTTCTCCTGGCCGACAAGCTGACAATTGACTTCTTCAAGACAGCAGAGGATCTCGATCCCTTTTTTGAGAGCCAGCTCAAGGCCACAGGGGTTGAATGGTTTGACTTTTACCTTATGCATGCCTTGACTGCGGAGACTTACAAGCGCTACACAACTTGCAAGGCGTTTGAATGGGCAGAGAAGCTGAAGGCTCAAGGAAAGATACGGCACCTTTTCATGTCCTTTCACGACAAGCCGGAAACGCTGGCAAAGATCCTGACCGAGCATCCATCCGTTGAAGCTGTGCAGATACAGTTCAACTACAATGATTATGATGACGCCGGGATCCAAAGCGGGGCGGTATATGAGACGTGCGTCAAGTTCGGCAAGCCCGTTATCGCCATGGAGCCTGTAAAAGGCGGAGGGCTGTCCAACTTGCCGCCTGAAGCGGCGAAAGCGCTTGAGAGCTTAGGCGGCAGCCAGGCGAGCTACGCTTTGCGCTACGCCGCATCATTTGAAGGGGTAAAGCTAGTCTTGAGCGGGATGAGCACATTGGGGCAGGTTGAAGAGAACATGGCCTTGATGGACAATTTCAAGCCGCTTGATGAAAAGGAGCGGGAGGCGATAGGCCAGGTCAAGGCGATTTTGAAAAAGCAGGACACCATTCCTTGCACGAACTGCCGCAACTGTGTAGACAAATGCCCGCAGCAAATATCGATCCCCAACCTGTTTTCCTGCCTGAACGCAAAGAGGGTCTACAAGGACTGGAACAGCGGGTTCTACTACAGGGTACACACATCCAGCAACGGGAAGGCTTCTTCCTGCATGGAATGCCGCAATTGCGAGGAGTCCTGCCCTCAGCATCTTGATATCGCAGACTTGATGAAGGAAGTCGCCGCTGAGTTTGACCGCTGAGGGGGTTGGCGGGGGAAGTGAGGCTTCAAGCTTTTAAGGATGACGAGGCCAACACATAGTGTTTCCATGGTTAGGGGGGCGATGAGCCTCCCTTTTTGCTTTTGGGATTAGCGACCCCCCTCTTTTTGAACTTTGGAATGCTTGATCTTTGCTGTTCGCCTCCTGGACAGCATAGATCTTGTAAAAGCCGTAAATCCAGGATTGCCGACCCCCCTCTTTTTGAACTTTGGAATGTTTGATCTTCGCTGTTCGCCTCCTTGGACGGCATAGGTCTTGTAAATGCCGAAAATCCAGAATTGCTGACCCCCCTCTTTTTGAACTTTGGAATGATTGATCTTTGCTGTTCGCCTCCTTGGACAGCATAGGCCTTGCAACGCTGTAAATCCGGAATTTATAAATTTGCCAGGTATTTGCTCTAAAACACTTAATCTACACCGAAGTTGGCTTAAATCAAGGATCCATGCAAATGCCGTAAATCCGGGATTGCCGACCCCCCTCTTTTTGAACTTTGGAATGTTTGATCTTTGCTGTTCGCCTCCTTAGACAGCATAGGTCTTGTAAATGCCGTAAATCCGGGATTATCGACCCCCCTCTTTTGAACTTTGGAATGATTGATCCTTGCTGTTCGCCTCCTTGGACAGCATAGGTCTTGTAAATGCCGTAAATCCAGGATTATAGACCCCCATCTTTTTGAACTTTGGAATGATTGATCCTTGCTGTTCGCCTCCTTGGTGCCTAAGTCTTGCAAACCCTGCAAATGCGCCACCTCCTTTTGAACTCCAATCCTCCAACTAAAAAAGAGCCGAAACCCGGCTCTCTCTTTCATCAATTCCTAAGCGTTCCCAGCATCACCACGCCCCTTTGGATGTAAGCCATAGCCTCAAGACCTGCCAAGAGTGCCATATTCAAATAAAATAAAGAAAAAAATAGTAATAAAATAAAAAAAAGAAAAGCCCCAAGGCAAATGCCTTGGGGCTTTAGACAGGCTCGAAAAAGAATGGGATAGACCTTTTAATTTTGCAATCCTAACGACCCCTCAAACTTGTAGCCCAGTCCATGAACCGTCTTGATATAAGTCGGCTTCCTAGGATCGTCTTCTATCTTTTGCCTCAGATTCTTGATGTGATTGTCTATCGCCCTGTCAAAGCCGTCGAACTCGTCTCCGAAAACGGCGTCTATCAGTTCCTGCCTGGTGAACGCTTTTCCGGGACGCTTGGCCATGGCTGAGAGGAGACCCATTTCGCTAGGTGTGAGTCCTACCTCTTTTCCATTTTTGCAAACCTCGCCTTTGCCAAAGTCAATGTGAAGGGTGCCAAAGAAGCATTCTGACTGCAAAGGGGCAAGATCGCTGGTTCTCCTAAGGAGGGAGTCAATTCTGGCAAAGAGCTCCTTAAGGCTAAAAGGCTTGGTCACGTAATCATCCGCTCCAACTCCAAGCCCCTTTAAAACGTCTTCCTCTTCCGCTTTTGCTGTGAGCATTATGATAGGCAACGACAGCTTTTCGCGCATTCTCCGGCACACTTCCTCGCCAGGGATGTCTGGGAGCATCAAGTCCAGCAAAACCAAAGAGACTTTTTCCCTTGCCAGAAGCTCCAAAGCCCTTGCCCCAGTTTGGGCCTGAATAACCTCAAAGCCCTTGCTCTCAAGAAATGATGCTAAAACGACAAGGATCTTGGGCTCGTCATCAACCACAAGCACGCGCTGAGCCATCACGCTGTGGCTTCGTACCCTGTTTCATTGATAGCGGCGACTATCTTCTCCAAAGTCACAAGCGTCTGGTCAAACTCGACAACAGCCTGTTTCTTGCCCTTGCTGGCCTTGACCTTCTTGATTCCAGGAAGCTTTTTCACAGCGTCTTGCACCGCCAGCTCGCAGTGCCCGCATGACATCCCCTCAACTTTTACGACTGTTTTTTGCATGTTTACTCTCCTCTCTTTTTATTGCTGGGCTTAGAACATATCCCAGCTTGACTGCTTTGAAGCCTCGCAAGACTTTTCAGGCTTGAAAAAGCAACGAATTAAAGAGCATATCCCAAAATTATATCCGAGGCACCGGAAAAATCCGGGTGTTTGCTCGCAGAAGCCCGAGCAAACTAGTTGAAGCATTCGCCGGGATTTTGGCGATTTGCCCATGAACATTGGGCAAACGCTATCCGGTGCCATTACGGAATTTTGGGATATGCACTAAGCCTTCCAGTTTTCAAATATCACTTTAGCCTCCTGCAGGAATTCCGCTGATATTTTTATCTTGCCGTCCTCAACAGTTTTGTTGCTGTCAAATATGGGGAATGGGTTGCATCCTCCTGCCGTCTTCTCAACCTTGTCCATTGTGAAGCGGTTCCCGCAGTTCTGGCAGACGAGCTGCTTGTCTTCTTGAACATAGTAACCTCTGCCTGAGTCATAGCAAACCTGGCATGTGTTGAAAGCTGTTCTTATTGTTCCATCAGGAGCTTTCACGGCTATCACTTCCAGATCCACGCCTTCAACTGTAACGGGGATGAATTTTGCCTTCTCTGTCACTGCGCTCTCGGTTATTATGAGATCCCCGCTCTCTGTTATTTCCGTGCCGCTTCCAGAGCCTGAACAGCCAGCGGCAGCTATGGCTATGCCCAAAAGGCAAGCGGCCATCCATTTGTGTCTCATGCCGAACCTCCCATATATCATTCGCCGCATAGCGGCGGGTTTTTCCCTGCCAAGAGCGACAACGCCAAATTTCGCGCCAATGGCTAGCGCTCTTTAATATATCGTAGACTCTTCATATGTAGATTTTATATGCTAACAAGAAATCATGCAAGGCATTTGATGGCATTCGCTTGACAAAAAGCAGTCTGGCGAACAGCCAAACCGAGGCGCCAAAGAGATAAAATGTTCCATATAGCCAGATCCATGACCGACCCCTTTATTCCAACTAAAAAAGAGCCGAAACCGGCTCTCTTTCACCTTTCCTAAGCTCTACCCAGCATCACCTTTGCCAGCTTTTTCAGCTTCCTCAAATTTTTAGCCATGCCGCTTGGCATCACTGACAGGATCCCGAAAACCATCCTCTTCAGCGGCGGCACCGAAGAGCACAAATCCTTGACTATCGCAAAATCCTGGCTTGAGATGTTGCTGTATACAGTGTTTCTTGAGCCAGGCCGCTCGTTTGGCTTACTCAAGTGAAAGTTGCCCTTTGCCACTATGCTGACGTCAGTCTCAAAACTTTCAAAGTCGCTGGCCAGCCTGGCAAATAGGGCTGCGCCCTTTTCCGTGTTCGCAAGAACCGCAGAGACGCCTCGCCTGTCAAACTTTTCAGGATGCTCCCGTTCAACGCCCCAAAAGTCGGCTATCGTAAGATCCGCAACCCGCTTTACGCTTGTGTGCCTGCAAGTGTAGCAGCATTCCCTCATGGTGCTGGCCGAGTTGAAGCCTATGAAATATGGGTCAAGCTCAGTCCTGAAATAAACAGTCTTGGTTGCCGTCTCAAGCTTCGGCTGGTATCCGCTGCCCCATCCTACCTTGTCCTTGCTTCGAAAGTCATAGGAGATGATCTTCCCTCCATGCTTATTCCCCAGCCATTTCAGGTACCGCTTAAACAGCAGCGGCGAAGGGGTTCCATGGCAGATCAAGTCTATGGTGGCAAGCTTCTCGTAATCCTTTCCCAGATAGGCGTAAAGGCCCGCTACCTGGCATGGGGTGCCAGAGTAAAGAACCGGGTTTCCGCTTTCAAGGAGCTTCTTGGTTTGAGCGAAAGAGTCCCCTGTATCGCTTTGGACGTACTTCGATCCCTGCATGGGCTCGATCCCAGCCAAATCCGATGCAATGCTCTGCCTCGCCACCAAGTCGCTGTCAAACGCGCAACCGAACACAGCGCTTCCGGGAGTTTCGAGAAATCTCCTGGCTATCCCGGCAAAAACTCCGCCCGAGGCGCTTTTTCCTAGAACCGCCTCGTCTTTGAGCCTTGCTCCATACGCCTTGACACAATCATTGTCTCGAAAGGCCGGCTTCTTGTTCTGCGGGCACCTCGCTTCGCATAAGCCGCACTGGGTGCATAGCTTTTGATCTATCCTTGGCACCAAGAAGCCTTCCTTGTCAGCCTCCATTTGTATGGCCTTGCTTGGGCATAGAAGCCGGCATGCCTGGCAACCCGAGCAACTGGCGAGTTCTGTCGGAGCTGTGAGGACTTTTTTCTCAGTCTTCATCTGCTGCCTCCCTGAAGTCCGCGAATTCCGCCAGGTTGCCATGATTTTTCAAGCTTGCGCTAGGAAAATCTTATTGTCATGGCTTAAAAAGTGTAAAAAAGTACACCTTTTTCCACGATGATATTTTAATTATATAACGACCAAAAACCCTTATTCTAAGCCACTGTTTAAATTTCCCATCTCGAAAAAAGGCAAAAAAATTGGCAAAAACCGACCAGGAAAAAAGGTGTACCTTTTTCCCATCGCGTTTTTGCCTTGATTCTACAAGCTTTTCTTCAAAACTCCCCATATCTGTGCGGTTTTTTAACTACCCTTTAGACCCGTTAATATTTAAGAGAAAAACATCTCAAAATCTCATGTTTCATCTTACTCTCATTCCTGGCGCTTGTCAATGCGAAATTCAGGAATCAATTATACGCTGCCAGAATTCAAAAGAACAGAAATAAAACAGCGTTTATCTCGGTAAAACTCACATTGGGAAGGGTCGCCGCGAATTCTGCAAAGCGCGTGAAATCGCTCTGCCCAAAGCGCAATCCTTAAGCCTCTAAAGTTCAGATCTGGCTGCGCAAGTTTTGAAAACGCCGACGGCATAAATATCGAGCTCCAAACGTGCCAAAGACGTTTTTTCCATAAAATTGAGCAAATCGGGGTTCGCATCCGTGCTCAAAAGCCATATCATCCGAGAACCCAGAATCTCTTGCCTCAATGTTTGGCGTGGCTGCTGCTTGAGAATCCTGGTCTTTCGGGTCTTTCGGGTTTTGTGCTTGAAAATGCAATTTAGGAAACCGCAAGTAAATTAGTTGACACGCAAACTCAATGTTTGATAAGCATTTTTCTTCTCTCATCTCCATAAATTATCAAGTTCTTGCCTTATGCAGCCCTCTCTCATGCCTTGTATACCCCCTCTCTTTGCTCACAACAAATATAGGGATAGGCACCAGGCCTATCCCATTTGCGCGCGAGCTCCTATCGCACCGCTCTACTCGATCCAGCTTGGCGATCCATTCCTGCCCCTTCTCATCTTCTCGCCCTACTTTGCTTCTCCCGCCACATCGCTTCTCTCTATCTTCACTTCTCCTCCTACCATGACAAACCTGAGGTTGAAGTCTTCATCCACCGCTATGATGTCCGCTCTCTTTCCAATGTCCAGCGTTCCAGCAATCCCGTCTATGCCAATGGCCTTTGCCGGGGCTTCGGTGGCGGCGTAGATCGCCTCTTCAAGGGTCGCTCCAGCCGCTTGGGAGAAGTTCTTGACTGCCTTGTGCATGGTCAAAGTGCTTCCCGCCAAGGCGCCTGTCTCGGTTCTGGCAATGGAGTTCTTGACTTTCACACTCAGCTCGCCCAGATAATAGTCTCCGTCAGCCATGCCGCCTGCCCTCATGCAGTCAGTGATCAGAACCAGCTTCCTGCCTTTGAGCTTGCGAAGTATTGAAGCGGCTTGAACGCTTGTGTGTATGAAATCGCAGACCAGTTCGCAGTACACGTCATCGCTGTCCATAGCCGCGCCAGCAAGTCCCGCTTCCCTATGAGTAAATGGGCTCATGGCGTTAAAAGTGTGAATGGCTACGGTTCCTCCAACCTTTATTCCTTCCAAGGCTTCAGCGCAAGTCGCCGCTGAGTGCCCAATCCTGGCGTTGACATTTCGCCTTTTCAAAAGCTTAATGGCATCGATGGCGCCTGGAAGCTCGGGCGCTATCGCGCAGGAGACGATTGTGCCCTCTCCCAAGTCCACGAGCTTTTCTATCTCTTCTAGATCTATCTCTTTGATCCACTCCTCGGGATGCGCCCCTTTGAACTTTTGGCAGATGAAAGGGCCTTCCAGGAATGTCCCAATGACATAAGCGCCAGCCACTCCCTTGGCCTTGGCTTCAACAACAGAGTTTATGGCGGCTTTCGTC
This sequence comes from Clostridiales bacterium, assembly GCA_031270945.1. Classification (GTDB taxonomy): domain Bacteria; phylum Bacillota; class Clostridia; order Lachnospirales; family WQUN01; genus JAISWZ01. Next base: position 25,541 of record JAISWZ010000120.1, read on the forward strand.
TTCTCTGGAGTGGAAGTGACAGTGGTCGGGCAAAATGAGGTTACCCCTTCTTTGAGCTTATGCCTGGATATCTCGTCAATGGCTTCAAAGGTTCCATCCATCACGTCAAACCCCGCGCCGCCGTGGACATGGATGTCTATGAATCCAGGCAGGACTATCAGCCCGGAAAGATCAATCTCAGGCTCTTTGTCTGGCACCCCGAAATCTGATATTTTGCCCCGCTCTATGGATATGCCTTCCGCTCTCTCAAACTTCCCGTTTCTGTAAGCCATGCTTGCCTTTATCCATCCCAACTTCAAAGCTCCTCTCACGATTTCGGCTTCCGCCTGATCCTTGGCAAGAACCAGCTTTGCGGAAGCGAAAGGACTATTATTATTCCTACGCATATCGCCGCGAAAAGCATAGCAGTGCGCTTCGCTGTTGTTACAGCCTCTCCGCCTGTCAAGAGATCCAGAATGGCGTTGTATATGCCGGCTCCAGGAACCAGTGATATGATCCCGCCAACCAGGAAAACTGTAAGAGGCATTTTCCTCAAGGCTGTCATGATCCTGGATAGCCAAGCCACCGCTACCGAGGCCGCGAACATGCACACGTACTCATCGACTCCGGACAGCAGCAGAGCCTTGTATACCAGCCATCCCAAAGCGCCTGTGAGCCCTACGAACAAAAGCTCCCCCTTGGGTATGTTGAAGAGGCAGCTGAAGGAGAAAGTCGCGGCAAACGCGAGAGCAACCTCTATTATCATATCGCCGCGCCTCCTGCCGCCATCCAGACTTTTATCACCGCTCCAGCGCCAAAGGCCAAAGCCCCGCCAGTCAAAAGCGCCTCCATCATCCGGCTGGTTCCCGAAAGGAAATCCCCTTCAGCTATGTCACGCAAGCCGTTTGTCATCGCAACTCCAGGAACAAACGGCATTATCGCTCCTATTATGATGTTGCCAGAATCCCTGCCCATCCCAGCTTTGACCGCCAAGATCCCAAGAGTCGCTATCATGGCCCCGCATGTGGCGTTGACAAGAAACCCTGTCGTCTTCTTGCTGATAAGATCGTAAAAAAGGTATACTGGGGTGGCCACAAGCATTGAGGCAACGCAGTCGATCCAACTCCCTCCGCAAAGGTAGCAGAAGCTGAAGCAAGACACCGCCGCCATTAGCGTTCTCAGCTTGAGGCCATATCCCGGCAATACCCTGATCAAGGCAAGCTCCCTCTCCGCCCCCTCCAAGTCTGCCGTTCCCTCGGACAGCCTTCTGGAAAGCGAGTTTACCCTTGCTATCTTTTCCATGTTGTTGGTTCGGTTTTTAACTCTCTTGACCCTGGTGGACGATCCGTTGTCTCCCAAGCTCCCTATTATTCCTGTAGCCGTGACAAACGCCTCAGCTTCAGGGTATCCCACCGCCTTAAGCATCCGCCTCATGGTGTCTTCCACTCTGTAGGTTTCAGCGCCGTTAGAAAGCATTATGTCTCCAGCAAGCATAGCGGCGTCAAGCGCCCGCTTCTCCATGCCGAAACTCAAGCGTATCCCCCCAAATTTTCCGTTACTGCTGGGCCAGCAAGTCCTGCCTCCCGGGGTTTTTCTGGAACCACGCAACGGCGTAAGAGCACACCGGCACAGCCTTTTTCCCTTCCCTGGCCAGCTTCCCGCAAGCCTTCTCCATCAGCTCTCCCGCCACGCCTTGCCCTCTCAAAGTAGGATCAACGTAAGTGTGCGTGATCCGCACTGTGTCTGGGCCATTTGTCGGAAAGCAAACCTCGGCCAGAACGTTGCCGCTTAAGTCTTGCCCAAGAATCCTGTCAGCTTCATCTACATAAACCAGTTCCATTAAAAATCCTCCTCGCGCCTAGCTGAGCGCCTGTCTCTCTTAAAATTTAGCTGGCTGTCCGCCAGCGTTCCAAGCGAAAACACATATTTATTAGTGAAAAGCAACGCTTTCTAATCCAAGGGTTGCTCACGGCAAGCATAGGATGTTTTCAAGGCTTGTGACTATATGGTTAATCAGCGGGAGAAGATTTATGCAAGGTTTCTGCGGTTGAAGCGTCGCAAGGGCTTTCCGACTTGGTGCAAGGCTGGCTTAGCGCAAAGCTGACATACTCATTTTACTCTAGCTTTTGCATCAGTCAAGATTAGAAATAATGGATTGGGGCTGGGGATTGCAAGCAAAGATATTCCCCACAGTTCTTGACATGAACACGTGTTTACGCTATAATTGTAGTGCCTGCGCAAGCCCGCGCGGGCGCGCGGGCTTGCGCCCGGAATCCTTTTGAAAAGGAGTGCTTTTATGCAGTACGGCCATTTCACCCCAAACCGGGAATACGTTGTCACACGCCCGGACACCCCTGAGCCATGGGTCAACTACCTGGGCTCGCCCGAATACGGCGCAATCATTTCCAATAACGCCGCAGGATACAGCTTTGTCCGCTCAGGCGCGGATGGAAGGCTGTTGCGGTTCAGGTTCAATGAGCCCCTTGGCACCCTCCCTGGCCGCTTCATCTACATACGTGATGACGAGACCGGGGACTATTGGAGCAACTCATGGCAGCCTACGGGAAAGCCGCTTGACAGCTTTGAGAGCGTCTGCCGCCACGGCACGGGATACACTGTCATTCAAAGCGCCTATTCAGGAATAAGAAGCGAGGTCTCTTACTTTGTTCCCCTGGGGCGGCAGCACGAGGTCTGGCAGGCGAAGATCAAGAATGAGTCAGACAAGGCTAGGCGGCTCTCGGTCTTTACCTACGCTGAGCTAACAAACCTGGGGAATTACGAGCAGGATACAGTAAACCTGCAGTACACCCAGTTCATCTGCAGAACCGAGAGAAAAGGCAACGCCATTCTTCAGCACATCAATGAGAACATTTACAACGACTGGGATGGATCTCGGGGAATCCACCGTTTCACGGCTTTGGCTGGCGCAAGCGCTTCTGGCCATATGGGAGACAGGGAAGAGTTCTTGGGACCGTACCGGAGCTACAACAATCCTATCACTGTAGAAACGGGCATCGCTTCCGGAAGCGACTGCTTGAATGGAAACGGGATAGGGTCATTCAAGATCGACCTGGTGCTCGCTCCAGGAGAAGAGAAAGAATTTTCTCTGATAATCGGTGAGGGCAACTATGCCATCGTAGAATCCTTGATTGCGGAGTACAGCGATCCCGCCATCGCCCATTCCAGGCTTGATGAAGTCAAAGCCTACTGGCATGAGAAGCTGGATCGGTTCAAAGTCAAAACCCCGGATCAATCTTTTAACGATATCGTCAATACCTGGAACGCCTATCAGTGCTTTATCACCTTCATCTGGTCAAGGGCGGCATCCTTCATCTACTGCGGCTTGAGAAACGGCTATGGCTACCGCGACACAGTGCAAGACATCCAAGGGATCATGCATCTGGATCATGAGCTGGCGTCAGAGCGGCTCCGCTTCATGCTATCAGCCCAAGTCTCGAATGGGGCAGGGCTTCCTTTAGTCAAGTACACGCACAATCCTGGCCATGAAGACACGCCTGATGACGAGAGCTATAGGCTGTCTACAGGACACCCCCATTACCGCTCTGATGACGCGCTCTGGCTGTTTCCTACAGTGGACAAGTATGTGAAGGAAAGCGGAAACACGGCTTTCTACGATGAGGTGATCCCGTTTGCAGACAAGGATTCCGGCACAGTCTTTGAGCACTTGAAACGGGCTCTTCAGTTCTCTCAAGCAAACATGACCCCCTTGAATCTTCCCGCTGGCCTTGAGGCGGACTGGAATGACTGCCTTCGCACAGGAGAGCTTGGGGTATCCTCTTTCGTTGCTTTCCAGCTTCGTCTTGCCCTTGAGATCTTCAGAGAGGCCGCCCTTCTAAAAGATGACAAGGATTCAGCGTCCTGGGCGGAATCCTTCAGGGAAAGCCTTGACGCTTCAATCAATGAGCACCTCTTTGAATCAGACAGGTTCATTCGAGCCATCACCGAAGACGGGCTCAGGATTGGATCAGAGTCATCAGACGAGGCGAAGATCTGGCTTAACCCCCAGTCATGGGCTGTGCTCTCAGGCTATGCCAAAGGAGACTTGGCAAAGACGATTCTTGACACTGTCAACTCCCGCTTGAACACCGAGCACGGAGCGAAGATATTCGATCCAGCGTTTAAGGCCTTCGGGCCTCCGGTTGCCAGGATGGCGCTATTTAATCCCGGTACCAAAGAGAACGCCGGCATCTTCTCGCAAACCCAAGGCTGGATAGTCCAAGCCGAAGCGCTTGCAGGAAACGGCAACCGCGCCTATGACTACTACAAGAAAGCCAACCCGGCCTCCATGAACGAGTCAGCCGAGATCAGAAAGATTGAGCCCTATGCCCATGGTCAGTTCGTTGAGGCAAACGAGAAAAACCATGGACGGGCCCATGTCCACTGGCTTACCGGCACCGCTTCAACAGTCATGGTAGCGGCAGTTGAGGGAGTACTAGGCGTTCACCCCAAATATGACGGCCTGGAGATAAACCCCTGCATCCCGTCCCATTGGGATGGCTTTACGATAGATCGGGTTTTCAGAGGCAAAAAGCTGAGCATCAAGGTCATAAACGAGTCCGGAAGCCAGAAAGGCGCAAAGCGGACAGTTTTAAACAATGAAGAATTGGAGAGAGGCTTCATTCCCTGGGACAAGCTTACGGATGGAGAGAATGAGGCTACGATTTGGATGTAGGTCATTGCGACGTAGGTGGCGCTGGCTAGATCCTGGAAACAAATGATCAAAAGAAGTGCAAATTTTATGCCGCAATAAAAAATCTGGTCAAATATAAGCAAAATCAAGTGATTTAAACCTTCAAGCCTTGGCAAACCGCTCTCAAAGAGCGCAAGCCAAGGCTTGCGCTCTTTGAGGCATTTCCCGCTCCTTGAATTAACATCTGTTTAGTTGTATAATGCAGTTGCGGCAGTGCGAAGCAAAATCAAAACTTTATTTGTTACCAGCAGAGCGGCTTATCTTACAGAGCCACCTTTGGGTCTAGCGAGAGCACCTTACGATTGGTATTTTAAGGCTAGGCTAAGATAGGAATGTGAACTTTGCAACAATGCATGTTGCTCGCAGAAATGGCTAAAACAAGGGATTTAGTGTCAGTGCACAAGTCAGGCAAGTTCAGTGGATTATCATGTACATCGGTTCCTGCCAATTCAAATTTTGCGTCTCGCATTCAAGAAATAGCGGAATCAAGGGATTTTGACGCGATAAAAGTTTATCAAGCAGAGCATTTTTATTGGGCGGCACTTTCGAAACGGTAGCGAGGCGAATCTGCCTTTGGGCTTATCGAGAATACCTACCGATTAATAGTTTGAGGCCAGGCTAATAACATCTCCGCCCAGCCGAGATTGGATGGAGCACTTTATTGCAAAGCATTAACTTCTCGCAGAAATGGCTTAAACAAGGGATTTAGAGGCAGTGTACAAGACAGGCAAGTTCAGCGGATTATGATGTACATCGGCTCATACCAATCCAAAGTTTGCGATGCTCTTTCAGAAAAAGGCGGAATCAAAGGTTTTATACGGAGTGAAAGTTTATCAAACAGACCATTTTTAAGGGGCGGCACTTTTGAAACGATAGCGAGGCGAATCTGCCTTTGGGTCTAGCAAGAGCACCTACCGTTTGATATTTTGAGGCCATGCTAAGAACTCCTCCGCCTAGCCGAGACGGGAAGGAGCACTCGACCGCAATGCATT
>JAISWZ010000132.1 GCA_031270945.1 Clostridiales bacterium
TTTACGCGATAAGCGTCACGAGGCGCGTCTTCCCATTAGCCCCTCGGATTCAAACCCGCGATCCAAGCTGGTAGCAAGCCGCATGAGCCATCGGATGCTTTCGGCTGCGGTCCCAGCCACGGCAAGGGCGGGCTAAAAGCGAAAAGCATCACGAGGCGCGTCTTCCCATTAGCCCCTCGGATTCAAACCCGCGATCCAAGCTGGTAGCAAGCCGCATGAGCCATCGGATGCTTTCGCTGCGGTCCCAGCCACGGCAAGGGCGGCTAAAAGCGAAAAGCATCACGAGGCGCGTCTTCCCATTAGCCCCTCGGATTCAAACCCGCGATCCAAGCTGGTAGCAAGCCACATGAGCTATTTTGCACGTGAGACATTTTGTACGTGAGACATTTTGTACGTGACATTTTGGGCGCTGAAGCAAGTTAAGCCATTGCAAAGCTAATTTTCACGAAAAAATTTGTACTAAAAATTTGCTAATTTCCAGTATTTGGTTTGTCTAAAATTACTATAATTACCAAACTGCAGATGCAAATGTGAGTAAAGTTTTTTTGCTTCAAAATCCACGCGAAAAAGCATGTAATTATGCGTGTCTACCATATAGGGCGCACCCCATCCTCTCGCAATAAACGCAAAAGAGCCCTCAGGAATGAGGGCTCTTTTGCTGCGCCTAAAGTTTCACGATATCCATTTTTTGAGCATGGAAAAGTCCGGCATAAAAGCATTTAAAGCTCAAAGGCATTTTTTTTGCCCCTAAATATATCGCTAAGCAGTTTCATAGCGACCGTGATAAACTCTATATCGTTTGTCTTTTGCGCATTTCTGAACACATAGTCCAAATCTTCTATCTTGCACCTGTTCAAGTAATTTATCATGTTCTTCCTGTTAGTTTCGGACAGCCCTTTGGAATGGCTTATCCTGTACAAGCGGCCCAGAATCGCATTCTCTTTCACCTGCAGGTATTTCAAGCTTTTGTCATAAACCTCAAGCAAAAAGCTCTCTTCGCCTTCAATCAAGAACTCGTTGATTTCCTGGTAGCGTCCCTTGTCTTTAAAGATCATTACGTTAAAAGCTTCAAACCCATTTGACATTCCATGAAGGCAGAACCATGATGTCTCTGACCACAAGCGGTCTGTCAATCGCATTAACCTCCCGCAGCCGTCCTTGAACAAACTTTCCTCAGAGAAAATGTGGCAATACTCGATGTTACTGTTATACAGTGCGGCATTGAACCCAATGCTGTTTTGCATGGCCATCCCCTCTCGCCAAAAGCAAGGATCCAAGAAAAGCGAACCTTGCAAAATAGCCCTCAGTATGAGGGCTATTTTGCGTTGCTAAAGTTTCAGCGACTTCGCGGTTGCTCCATATTGTGTCTTTATCAGTTCCAGATAGAAGGCGATTGCCTCAGCATTGTCAGCGTCTTGGGCAACTTTTAGAAGCTTTGTAGCATTGCCCTTGGACAGAAGGCCAGCAATTGCGAATTGCTTGATTTGGTCAAAACTAAAATTTCTGTCTGTAATCTGCTGAAGTATGTTCCGGCTGATATAATCCTTGAAATTTTTCTTGTGGTATTCGGACAAGTTGCGAGGTTTCAGGCACCTTGCCACGCTTGCATCAAACCTCAGCTCTTTGTCTGGAGTATGCCTTATGCCCCTGTCGTAGTTGTCAAAGTCAAATCCGTAAGATGACTCAAAAAATCCTTCTTTTATCAAAGTTTTGTGAAGCTCGTTGCCGCTTGAGTAAATTGGCAGCTCGACCACTTCCACGCCGTCAACCATGCCGTGAAGCGTAAACTCAAGCCCGAAAAATCGGGAACTTACGCTTTCAAAAAGAGAGTTGATCATGTTGCTGCCGGAACAGAATGACGTCAGCTCCGCGTATACATGGTCTGATTTTTTAACTTCAAAGGCATTGTCCCCTATGTACTTTAATGACTTGGGAAATCTGATCGCATTCTTCTTCTTCAGCAAAAGTCGCACCGCTCCAAACTTGCCTATGCTCTCCACCGTGTCAGGCAAGACAGTGCCTATAAGTCCGTCACTAAACGCGTAATCCCCTATTTCGGTAAAGTTCTCGCATCTGCTGAAGTCAACCCAGGTCACTCTCGCGCCATCAAACGCGCGGTCTTTTATCTTCTCAAGAGTCGAAGGCATCAAGACCTTGCCTCCGTTAACGCCCCGAAATGCATATGGCCCAATAGCTGCGACTTTTTCCGGAACCTCCAAATCCAATTGAAATTCAGTGGTTCCAACTGACACCAGCGTTCCTCTGTCAATTATCAAGCCAATCCTCCTCTAACCTTTTTAGCTTAAAGCATCTTTTTTGCCTCTCGGATATGTCTGCAACGCTTTTACACAATATCCTGGATTATCTCTTGGTTTAGCGCAGAGAGCCTCTGAGGGTTTTTCAGCCTATAGTTGACAGCTTCTATTCTTGGCAGATACTCATTGATGCATCTCAGGCTCTTGTCATAGAGCTCCAGTTGAAATCCCTTTTCTCCCTCAATAAAGTCCTTCATTATCGCTTGGTGCAGGTGATTGCCGCTTGTGCAGATCAGAACCGAGTAAGCCTCAACCCCGCCTTCAAGCACATGCAGATAAAACTCCAAGCCGTATACCGGTGATGCAATGCTTGCAATGATGGATCTGACCGTGTTTGAGCCATTTGCCAAAGAGCTGTTTTCCGCGTAGACATGCGCGTTCTTCTTGACGGCAAACGCTTCATTTCCTATATGCTTCAAAGAGCGAGGCAGCTTCAGGACGTCTCCATCCATCAGCTTGAGCCCATTAACCCCTTTTTCCCCAATGATTGCCACACAGTCCGGAAGCTTGGCTTTCGCGTTGCATCCATAAAACGCTCTTTTGCCAATTTCCTCCAGTTTGCTGCAGCTTTTGAAATCAATCTGATTAACGCAGGCATCTTCGAATGCGCTTTTCATTATTAACTTAAGGGTAGACGGCAACCTAACCACACGGCACTTGATGCCTTTAAGCGCTTCCGTTCCAATTGTGTCAACATTCTCGGGCACTTCCATCAAATACTCGCTCATTGGCCCCTCGATAGAAACCAATACGCCCTTCCTGACGTTAAACACGCCGACCCTCCGTCCTTCTCAGGCGCAAATTCAATCTCTATGTCATCGCTATTCTTGCCATGTCTTTCACTCACTCTCGCTCACGAGCAAGAGATATCCTCAAATTCATTCATGCCACAGGAAAAATTAGGCATGTTCGCCCCTTGAACTTAATTTCATTTTGAGACACGCTCTTTAATTATACAACATGTTTTATCAAAAGACACCCCCTGGCTTTCGCCCGCTTTCGGCTTGTGACGCTTTGCTATAGGTGTTTTCCGGGCAAACCAAGCTTGTTTGAGCTTTATTCACAGCATTTCCCACATAGCATTATTTGGTTGCGCCAGTCTGCGAAACTCGCGCTTGCGAGCACATGGCTTTTCTTAAGCAGTTTCGTCATTAAAGCCGACATCATATTCAGAACGTAAATTATGATTCGGCCCCTGCCTGGAATCATCCCTATTATTTTCTAGACAAGCCACAAGCGTAAAGAGTGAAAATAATTATGTTTTTAGCGTTGCTCTCAACAGCAAAAAAAGTATATAATAAGCGCATATCCCAAATTTAATTTTTGCACCCAGAGCAGCGCTTTGCGATTGCCCTTGAACGTTGGGGAAGCGCCATTGGGCGCTATTGCATTTTGGGATATGCCCTTAAGCGCTTGGGAAATCCAGAGGTTATGCGCGTAAAGGCTGGGCAAAAATAGGACAAAACGCCCTTATAAACAAACGAGCGATTGTTCATTACCTGCATTCAGTTCAATAATCGCTCAACCAACTAAATTTTAGTGCATTTTTGGCCTTTAAGAACAAATGTTCGCGTATTATGTATACTCTACAGGATATGCTTTAAGTATGTGGGATACGCGCTAAAGCTCAAGCCAGCCCCCGCCATGACAGCAAGCAGAGTTTTGATGTTCTTGGGCTCAGGCTCTTGCTTGCCGGGCTTTAAACACGCTCTTAGGCTTGAGCGCCAAGCGCCCCGCAATCCCTTTGCATGCCCAGCGCCTTATTGCATGTCCCAAAAGATTTGGCTTTGGCAAATCATAAGATTTGGCTTTGGCAGATCATAAGATATGCCTTTGGCAAATCCTAAGATATGCCTTTGGCTAATCCTAAGATATGCCTATGTTTTGCTTGTGAGCGAAAATCGCGTTTCTTTTCGCTCACAAGCATCGAGCCCGGCTTTCCTCCGCAGATCTATTCTTTAGCGGCAACGTCTGCCTGTCCGGGTTTTAGCGAGCAAATGTATTCATTTGTCTCCTTCAAGCTCAAATTGGCGCCAAAGGCGCTTGAGAGCCTTTCCGCAAGGCGCTTGATTCCAGGAGCGTCAGCCCGCTTCGAATCAGGGTTCAAATAGCTTGCGGTCGTGCAAACGGTTTTGCCGCTTGCGTCCACTACCTTATAGGTCTTGAGGGTTACAGGGCCTCCGATGGAAATAATAGAAGCCATGCCGCTGTCAAGGTAGACTCTTCCGCCTTCTGTTTCAAGCGCTTTCTTCGTTGCCCACGCAAGCGCTTCCTGCTGGTACGCCTTGGCAAGCGATGTCTTAAGAGCCCTCAGGTTGCCTTGGTCTTGGGGAGACCAGTAGTCTTGCTCAGTTTCCGCTGTCATTGTTAGCCTCCTTGCTTAGAGCGTGTTGCGCCTAGCGCATATCGCTGGCTAAGAGCATATCCCAAAATTATATCCGGGCCGGATGTTTGCTCGCAGAAGCCCGAGCAAACTAGTTGAAGCGTTCGCCAGGATTTTTCCGTTGCCATTTGGAATTTTGGGATATGCACTAAATTATAGATCAAATCCAGAAAAAAGCAAGCATAAGCTCAAGCCGTGGTGTGCTGCAAAGATAAGCCAACTTTGAATAACCAAAACATCGAATCATAAGTTAATATATACGCAATGTGTATATTCGCTGTTAATATAAGGTCACTCCGGCGCTGCTCGTGGCATGGTTTCCGTATATTTACAGACATATATCGCTTGACAAACGTTAATTGGTCTGATATTATAATTATTGATTCGATAAACAATTCGAATCTTCCGCCACTTGTAAGTCAACAATGCAACATACTAGCGTTCGGCAAAATTTATTATGTTAAGAGCAGGTCCCAAAATTATTAGCGGCACTATTGCGGAATTTTGGGATACGCGCTAATTCACGCTCATGAAAAGCCATCTTCATCCAAGGCACAGGCTTTTAAAATCCGAATGTTCTGCGAGGGCACAGCCGGCCCTTGAGCGCTTGGATTTCGCTTCCGAAGCCGCCCGCTAGCCAAGGGGATCGCTTTTACGAAAAGGCATAAGGCAGAGCCCTTTTTGCCCAACACAAACGGCCTGTGCGTGATCGCGGCAGGCCAAGAAGAGGATATGCTATGATCTCAGAATACCTTGCTGGCAATTCAGTAATGCCATTCTTTATTTGCGGCGACGCAATCGAGCTGTTGAAGCGCTTCCCAGCCGAGTCAATAGACATGGCCATAACAAGCCCGCCCTACTGGGGCAAGAGGGCTCACGGGAGAAGCGCCATAGAGCGCGAGGAAGACTTCGTCCGCTACACGGACACCCTAATGTCCGCATTCTCTGAAGTCTTGAGAGTCCTCAAGCCTACGGGGAGCTTCTGGCTAAACATCGGAGACTCTTACTCGAGCAAGAGACTAATGGGCGTTCCCTGGCGCATAGCCTTGAAGATGTGCGATGAGCAGGACTGGCTGCTGAGAAACAGCGTAGTCTGGAACAAGCTCAGAGGCAATCCTGACAACTCCAAGGACAAGCTCAGGGGAACCCATGAGATGCTCTTCCACTTTGTCAAGCAGAAGAAGTACTATTATGACATCTCCATGGCCAGAAAAGACCCCCTAAAAGCCAGGAGCCAAGACGGCTCTGTCATCTCCGCTTCAGGAGTCAACGGCTCCAGGTACAAGAAGCAGATTGAGATGTCGCCTTGCCTAACCAAGGATCAAAAGCGCCGCGCTCGCTCCGAGCTTGACGTCATGCTAAAAAAGATAGAAAACGGCGAGCTTGCCGATTTCCGCATGATCATCAAGGGGCAGCAAAAGGCGACCCACTCAGGCTCAGTCAAGCTTTCAGGAAGAGCCCGCGAGCTGGAGTCCAAAGGCTACTATTTCCTCAAGTACCACCCGGATGGCGCAAAGCTGGGCGACGTATGGGACATAACAGCAGAAGCTTCCCGTGGCGAAAGGCTTGGATTTGCCCCGTTCCCTGAAGAGCTCTGCAGAACTCCCATTCTTGCCACCTGCCCGCCTGACGGGATAGTGCTTGACCCGTTCTGCGGCACCGGCACCGCCATGTCTGTCGCCTTCGAGCACGGAAGGAAATCCATTGGCATCGACATCTCCCAAGACTGCATAGACAGCTCCAGGAAGAGAATCATAAGGCTTTCAACCAACGCCTAGGCAGTTCGCGCGAAGAGCAACCTTAGGCCAAGCGTTTTATGCCGCTTAAATCCAGCCAATCTGGCCTGCAAGGTTCTGTGTCTGCGGCGCAACGTCATAACCGGATGATGCGTTGCCAGCAAAATATGAAATTCGACATCCTATAAAACGATAAAACAGCAGTTTTCCTTGCAGGCGTTGCAAACACATATAGCAAAGAATCAATCAGCTCGCAAAAAGAGATCTCGTGACTTTTTTGAGCCATTGCAAGGGATGCCGCACTTTGGCATCCCTTTTGGCTTGCCCCTATTTACTTAATCGCAGCGTGGTACATTTTATTAGTCTTATGCTCACGTTGCTTTATCCTCCAGTGCCCCCAAATCAAGCCAAAGCCCTATTTCAGCCATTTCCCCTCGCCTAAGCCGTCCCACCCCAGGCCGCGAGTTACTCTCAGTTACTTAACCCTGCGAAAAATTCTGATTTAGCTAAATCTTACGATAAAGAGCCACCGAAACGATTTTTTCATTATGCACATTCCACAAATTTTAGTCAGTTTAGCTAGCCAAGCTGCCATTTATGCGATTGAGCGCCCCCTATCCCTATTTTTATTTGACAAATCCGATATGAAGATATAAAATAATTACGAGCGCGAAGCCTTTATACATTTAACTAAATACATGCGCCAAAATTAAGTCATGGCCCGTAAAGTCCGGAATTTAAGCCTTCTCAGACTTTTGCGGCTTGCCCTTGATCGTTGGGCCAATCGCTATCCACGGCCTTAAATGAAATTTAGGGCGCATGCGCCAAGGGCGTAATGCTTGCGAGCGAAAACATCAGGAAATCGTTTTCATTGTTTTCCCTTGTGAGCATGCTCTTATTCGAGTGAAATGTCAGATTTTTTCACTCGCTGGCATCCTTTGTCCCTAGGGATCGAAAAGAGTTGCTCTTCCCGCTCCCTCACAAAGTTGCTCTCGGCTCCGAGTGGCAACCAACCGGCCCTAAGCCAAAGGGCCATGTCCCCGCCTCACAGGCGCATCGAATTCTAATATTCCAGGAGCGGTGAATTCCAGCAAGCCTCCTGAGGCGCTGCGCACGGGACAGATTGTTTCTACATACCAAAGAGCTAGCCAACTATTTGTACATCATGGGTTTAAGGTTTTTATGCCTAAACTTTTCCATGGCAGAGGCGGCTAGAATTAGAGAATTGCTAAATTTTTAGCAGTTAGGAGCGCGATATGAAAAAACCATTCAACAACGCAACCAAGCGCATTTTGAGCCTTCTCGCAATTTGCGCCATGCTCGTCGGATTGCTTCCGCTCAACATCATGGCGGATGAAGCAGACGACGCGCCATCAAACCCATTGGAAGGACCAACCGCCATGACGTCCGTAGCCGCTTTGACCATAAACGCGATTCAATCGCCTAACGGAACAGACATCCTTCCATCCGGCAGCGGGCTTGATGTTGTCTTGGATGACTCCTTTGGCGAGCCTCTGAGCAAAGTCGACCTGTCCATTGGCGAAGCGCAAGGCTGGCAAGGCATCCAGTTCAAGTTGCCTGACGAGGGCGAATCAGATTGGAACAAGGTCAGCTTTGACATCTACTACAAATGGCGCCAGGAAACGCAAGCCAGCTGGAACATTGACATGGGGCCTTTCGGCATTTGGCCTATGCCTTTGGAAGGCGGATTCTTCAACATTACGATGATGGCGGGCTACGCAGGCCAAACGGCTGAAGAGTATCTAGCGGCAATGGAAAAGAGCATTGACTCCCCTGACATTCCAGCAGCCACCGGATACGGCAGCCAGTTCTCCGCTGAGCTCTATGGCGACGATATAGTCGACCAATACAGCCTTGGCGCTTCTGAGGATCTGGGATACGCAGATGAAGACGCATTGGGTTTCTACGGGAAAAAGACAGTAGAATTGTACGTTCCGGAAGGATCGTCAAATTCAGATCTTAGCGTAAACCTCTTTGCAACATACAATGCGGCCTACTCAGGCGGCGTTTGGATAGGAAACTTCGTGTTTGAGTCAGGAGCGGAGATTCCTGCTGAAATCCTTAAGAAGCCCGAAGCCAAGACAGTCGCAAGCGTAGAGCCATCCCTTGTGGAAACGGCTGATCCTGCGGCAAATGAAGACGCCAAAAAGCTGCTCTCCTACCTCAAGGGCGTAGCCGAAAGCGATTACATCCTGTACGGCGTTCAGAACTATCCTTATGAAAAGGGCGGCGCGTCATTCAGAACTTCCACCAGAGAGACCAGCGACGCTTTTGACATAACTGGAGACGATCCAGCCGTGCTTGGAATAGACACCCTTTCTCTTATAGGCCATGAAGGCGCCTGGAGAAACAAAGTCGATCTGCACAATCCCGCTCAAGTGAACGATCCAGCCAACATCCCTGACTTTATACACGGCTCCGCTATTACATCGATAGAGGCATGGGAAAAGGGCTCCATTACCACAGTGTCATTCCACATGTCCGATCCTGGCCAGGTTTGGGACGATTACGTGGCTGGCAACGAAAACTCTTCAACCCGCCTTCCCATTTACACCGAAGGCAATGAATATCCCTGGAACTTCTATGGGTATGAATACGGCAACAGCACCCGCACTCCCGTGGATCCCGATGACGGGCGCGAGCGCTCATCCCATGAGCCAATGCTCCATATTTACAATGCCATCAACGGAAGCGAAGACGAAAACGACGTTGGAGTTCTTTCTGTATTTGACGCCTATCTGCAGATAGTCGCCGACTACTGCCTTGAGCTTCAAGAAGCTGGAGTCCCAGTCCTGCTCCGCCCATTCCACGAGAGCTCAGGAGACTGGTTCTGGTGGGGCCCGTCAGGATGCGAGACAGACATCTCAACCCATGAGTATGATCCTGACATCTTCATAAAGAACTGGCAGTACATCGTAGAGTACTTTGAATCCAAGGGTGTCCATAACGCCCTCTATGTATACTCGCCAAACGGCGCCAATTTTGACGGGGAAAACGCGCTTGACGGATCCTTCCGCCCATATGCAACCACATATCCGGGAGACCGCTACGTAGACGTAACCGCGTTTGACGACTATACCACTTCCCCTGAGACCATGGTCTCTGACGTGAAATTTGTGGACGCGTTCGCGAAAGCCCACGGCAAAGTCGCGGCGGCTTCTGAAGTATCCGGCAGCCCTACAGACCCGAACATGATCAAGTTTTTGTTTGAGAACATCTTTGGCTTGACTTCTGACTACGAAGGGCTTGATGTCAGCCTTGCCTACTTCCTGCAGTGGACTCCTCCCTCATACGCTCCGTTCCTCACTAGCGCGACCAGGGCAAACTCCGCCGCCGGCAACGCCTACATCGATTTCTTCAGTGATCCAAGAGTGGTCTTCGCTGGAGGCACCGATGTAAAGAACACCAGCTATACCGAACCTGAGACCGAGACCGAGCCTGAGCCCGAGCCTGAGCCTGAGCCCGAGCCCGAGCCCGAGCCTGAGCCTGAGACTGAGACTCCTGTGGACAATGGCCCAAGCTATAGCGGCGGATCAAGCTCCTATACTCCGTCTGCACCTGTCACCACTGTCCCGGAAAACCAGTCCTCAAAGATAATAGCCAGCGCTCTCGAAGCAGGCAAGGCCGCAAATATCAACCTTGTTGGCGCTGTCGATACAGTCTACTTCTCGGGCAAGGATCTAGTTTCTGCCGTTTCCAAGAACAATGCCGTAAATATCGTCAAAGGCCGCTTCAGCTGGGCGTTCCAGCCCCAGTTGATTACTGAGTGGGCTCTGCAAGACAAGAGCGACGTCGCAGTGTCGCTTAAGACAGTCACAGCAGCCATTGACAAAGAGCTCTCAGCAAAGGCCATTGAGGTTGACGCGATTAACGAGACACTGATCAAGCAGGTCTACGCTCTCAATGTCCGCTCCAACAACACAAGCATTGCCAGCACAGTCGCTCCGATAAAAGTGACAATCGATCTCTCCGACTGGAAACTCAATGATTCCCAGATAGCCAAACTTACAGGCGTAGCCTATGATGCCAGCCTCAAGTCCTACAGGCAGCTTGGCGGCGAAGTCTCCGCTGACGGGAAGACCTTTGTTTTCTACACCTTCCAGACAGGAAACCACGGCGTCATCATCTCCAATACCCTGATAAAGAGCCGCCTTGTCATCGGCAGCCATGATTTCTTGAAAAATGGCGTGAAGAGCGCAATTGACGTCGCTCCTTACATCTCGGCAGATGACCGCACCATGCTCCCGCTTCGCGTCATATCCGAATCCCTTGGCGCGACAGTTAGCTGGTCAGACGCTACCAGAACCGTTACAGTGCAAAATGGTTCCATATCCTTTACTCTTGTTATCGGAGAACCCCTGCCTAACGGCCTGGGAACAGCCGTTATCCAAGGCGACCGCACATTCGTGCCAGTCAGGTACGTCGCCCAGAAGCTTGAAGCCAATGTGGTGTGGCACGAGGAAACACAGTCTGTGGACATTTACCAGTAAAACGCTCGTTGCGAAAAGCGCTGAATCTTAGGATTCAGCGCTTTTTTATGCTATGGCTCATAGGAATAGATCCAAGTTTTCGGACATGCAAGCTGATCCGCGCAAAGAATTAGGGCATTAATTAATTCCATGGCAAAACATGAAAAAAAAGCAATGGCAGTTTGTGCAAGCCTTATAGGCCAAAACAAAAAGCCGCAGATTGCATCTGCGGCTTTTAGACATGCGCTTTCTTGGAAGTCCAGCGTTCCTATTTGTTCCTCAAGAACTCCAGGTTCTTTGCAATAAGCTCTGACCTTTGCTTCACGCACAGCGGGCTTCTGCCGGCATCTGGAGGAGTGTTGAAGACATAGTCAACAAGCCTTTCCAATGGGGCGCTTGCCACATGCAGCCTGGTGTCTGAGGAAGCGTAGTAGACATAGACCGTTCCGTCGCTATCAACGATGGCGCCATTTGTGAAGAGGACATTTGACACGTCTCCAGTCCGCTCTCCGCTAAGCGGGGCGAGCAGGTACCCTCCTGGCTCAGCGATCACTTCCCAGGGTTTTTCCAGGGAAGTCGCGAAGGCATAGATCACGTACCTAAGGCCTGCGGCAGTGTTTCTCACTCCATGAGCAATATGGATCCAGCCTTTGGATGACTTAATTGGAACGGCGCCAGCTCCGTTTTTCGCCTCTGCTATCTGGTGGTACTTTCTCTTGCTGGTCATGATCTCATCGCCCAGGACTGGGTTTTCGATGTCATCGCAAAGCGCGAAGCCTATTCCGCCTCCGGATCCAGCGCTGATGAAGCCATCCATGGGGCGGGTGAAAAAGGCATGCTTGCCTTCCACAAACTCTGGGTGAAGGAGGACATTCCTCTGCTGACCTGAGCTAGACTTGATGTTGGGGAGCCTCTCCCAGCTTTTTAGATCCTTGGTTCTAGCCAGGCCGGCTGCGGCAACTGCCGCTGACAGGTCTGGGTCATCAGGATCTTTGGACTCGGAACAGAACACTCCGTAGATCCAGCCGTCTTCATGCTGGGTAACCCTCATGTCATAGAGGTTCGTTTCTCCAAGGATGTCGCCCACGTCTATGGGATAGTCCCAAAACCTGAAGCCTTCAGTTGGCTTCGAGCTTTCGGCGACAGCGAAGAAGGATTTTCTGTCTATTCCCTCAACTCTTGGAACCAGGACATACTTGTCGCCAAGCTTGATCGCCCCTGAGTTGAAGACTGCGTTAACCCCCAGCCTTTCGATCATGAAGGGGTTTGTGGCTGGATCCAGATCGTATTTCCAAAACGGAGGGACGTGAGCCCTGGTCAAAACCGGGTTCCTCCATCTGTCCAAGGCTGCTCCAGCTTTGTTCTCGGGCTCATTTGGGAGCCTGAGTATCTCTTCGTACTCCGCGAATATCCGTTCAGTCATCAGCAAGCCTCCTCAGCGCTTCAAGGCACATTCTGCCGTTGTGGTACGGGCACTTCCATTCGTTGGCTATGGGGTTGCGGCTTGGGATCCCGTCAGCCCCGACGCTCCAGAACCATTCAGATCCTGGCCTTTTGTCTGTTATCTTTTCTTCGATATAGGTCATGACGCTCTCTGCGGCCGCCATGTACTTGGAATTTCCGGTTCTTTTGAAGGCGTGGATGAATCCCACGACTGATTCAGCCTGGACCCACCAGATGCGCGAAAGGTCGTTGACGCCATTCTCCCTTTCGTTTATGAGAGATCCTTCTTTGAAAGCCCTTTCGTAGACGCTCTCGACCAAGACCAGGGAAGCTCTTCCGACCTTCTCTTTTAGATCCTCGTTGTCCACAAAGCTCGCGCACCAATCCAGGAGCCAGGAAGCTTCTATGTCGTGCCCGTAGGACTGCAAATCTATAAGGCTGTTCATGCTGGAGTCAAAGAAGACCTCGCTTCTCCTGTTCTCCTCGCTATAGACCTTATCCATGTACAGCTCCAGCATTTTCTCGAGGCTCTTCTCGATCTCGGGGTCTGGCCTTGCCTGGAGGCAGCCAGCGTAGCCTTCGGCCAGGTGCAAAAGCGTGTTCATAGTTTTTTCAGCCATGATTCCGTTCTCTGAGAGCTTGCCGTTGCCGGCGGGGCTGAAGTCTCGGGAAAAAGCTTCCTTGTATCCGATGAGCCCATTTTCGCCCCAGTCAGCGCACCGATCTTCGATCAGCCGATAGAGTTCCTTTATCAAGCCAATAGCTTCTTCGTCTCCGCTTGCCCTAAGGTAGGAAGAAAGGGCATACATGCCGAAAGCCTGGTTGTAGGCGTGCTTGGTCGTGTCGCTGGGCTTTCCGTCATGGGTGACAGACCAGAACAAGCCTCCGTGCTCCTTGTCGATAAAGCTGTCCTTTAAAAGAGCGTAAGCGCTTGACGCATGCGCCAGAAGCGTTTGGTCTCTCAAAAGGAGGTATGCGTTAGAAAAGAACCAGAGTATCCTGCTGTTCAGTATACACCCTTTGTCAGCGTCTTTGTGGATCGTCAGATCGAAATCCACCTGGCCATAAAACCCTCCAAACTCAGTGTCGCGCAATCCGCTCCAAAAGCTTGTGACGCTTTCAAGCACTGCGCGAGCTCTTTCCCTCATCATGGCGAACCTCACTTTTTGCGCAAGCGCAATTTTTCTGGTTCTGACGCAAAATCAAATTCGGCGACGCGACAGAGCCATTTTATATCCCAATCACCACAGGGGTTGACTTGTAGCCTATGCCAGCCCTGTCTATTCCCAGATCTATGAGCTCAAAAAACCTTTCTCTTGTCCTTATCCCGCCGGAGGCCTTTATCTTGCACCTATGGTTCGCGGCTTGAAGCATTGCCTGTATCACTTCTGGCGTTGCCCCCAGGCTTGGGCCTCCTGTGTAGAAGCCGGTTGATGTCTTTGCGTAGTCCGCTTCGGCGTCGCAGATCACTTGGGTGCCTTTGATAGTTTCTTCGAGGGTCAGCGCGTCTGTCTCAAGGATAACTTTAAGGATCGCCCCTTTGCTGTGGCAAGCGTCAGCGACAGCCTTGAGCTCCGCCTTGACATTGTCCCACAGCCCGCTCTTGATGTGGCCGTAGTTTGCAACCACGTCCACCTCGTCAACCCCGCCTTGCGACAGGATATGCGCTGCCTGGGCAACCTTTGAGGCGCTGTCGCTAAGCCCGAAGGGGAAGTCTGAGACAACGCAGATCAGTGTTTTGGAATTTGCGCACAGTATCTTAGCTAGCGGGAGAGACGCCGGATTTATGCACACTGTCTTGCACCCGTAATCGATTCCCTCTTGTATGTACCTTTTTATCTCAGCTTGCGTGAACTCTGGCTTTAGAACCGATTGGTCGATGTATGAGGCCAACTCCAACCGGGTCATGTCTGCCGCTTTCTTCATGGGCTTCCCCCATTTCTCGTTGCCTGGGAGCGAAAGCGCGGCTTTCGGCTCCTGAAGAGTTGCTGATGGCTTGAAAAAGTCCCTGCATTTTGCGATAAAGCCTTTTAACTTTATCCGCTAAGCTAAATTCGCAGATTTTTAGCTTATAGCGTTTAGTTTTCTGACTCTATTATTATAATACAGCCAGCCGAATTTTTCAAGCAAAACTAGCAAAAAAAGCCGACAGCCAGGAGTTTTTTTTAAAATCCCGCATCGAGCTTGCGACAGCGTTTTCTTGGCGCGAGAAAACCCGCCTGGCTTCAAAGGCGGGCAATGTTTCGCAAGAGGCATATTTGAAAGTTCATTAGCATAGCTAAATTTCTTGCATTTACTTATTTAAGTAATTATAATGATGGTATGCTTAAGAAAAAGAGAGTCATTGCCTAATTAAGTGCATATCCCAAAATTCCGAGGCGCAGCGAAAGTCAAAGCACTGCTTTAACGCGTGACTTTCGCAAGCCCTAAAATAAATTTTGGGATATGCTCTAATTTCTAGATATGCACCTAATGCGGAAAGAGGCGAGATAGATGGGAATCGTTAGAATGCAAGACATCGGCAATGCCCTTGGCGTGAGCACTGTGACAGTTTCAAAGGCCTTGGCTGGCAAGGAGGGGGTTAGTGAGTCTCTCAGGCTCAAAATCAAGTGCAAGGCGGACGAGATGGGGTACGTCCTTCCTGAAAAATCCGCTAAGACCGTGAGCACAAATGACATTGGTGTGCTTATAGCCAGCGGGTTTGTCGACAGCAAGGACGCATTTTACTGGGATATGTGCGAGAAAGTGATTTCCCGGCTTCAGGCGGCCAACTATTATGCCATTCTTGAGATAGTCAAGAAAAGCGATGAAGAGCAACTAACTCTTCCGCGTTTTGCCAACAGGGTTTGCGGCTTGATAGCCATGGGCAGGCTAAGCGCGCCTTACTTGCGAAACCTCAAGGAAAACACGAAGCTTCCCGTGCTTCACCTGGATGACTACAATTATGAGAATTACAACAGCTCAGTTGTTTCAAACGGATATTACGGCATGTACACAGTGACCAACTACCTCATTTCCATGGGGCACAGAAACATCATGTTTGTTGGCACCATATGGGCTACTTCTAGCATCAGCGACCGCTTCTTCGGGTTCTGGAGATCCATGTCAGAGCACGGGTTGCCTGTCGCCCTGGAGTCCTGCCTTGCTGACAGGGGAGAAGACGGGATCATCTCTTTTGAGCTTCCTGAAACCCTGCCTACCGCTTTCGCTTGCAACTGCGACCAAACCGCTTTCAACCTAATCCGGATGCTGTCCGACAGGGGGATCCGCGTTCCAGAAGACGTGTCAGTCACCGGGTTTGACAACTGCGTGATCTCAGACATGTGCATGCCTAAGATCACGACATACGCCGTAGACACAGACGGGATGGCTTTTGCTTGCGTCAACAACCTTATCAGGCTGCTTGGCGGGCTTAGCACGGATCACATGTCTGTTGTTGATGGAAGGCTGCTGATCAAGGACAGCGTTGCGAGATGCCAATCCGCGCCTCCTGATGTTCGCGCGAGCGAAAAAATGAGATAAGGCTGCTGCAAGGCGAGAAGCCCAGAATGCATGGGCACGGCAAAACAATATCCGAAAGTTTTTAGGGAATCCATGTTGATTTTGCGGCCTTTTCTAAAAACTTTCGGATATTTTCACGCGCAGGAGCAGCCCAACTGGCTTTGGAGTGCGTATCGCAAGCCTTGTTTAAGACTTTTAACGCTTGCTACTTCTCGCCAAACCTTAGATTTTGCCGCTCATGTATTCTAGCAAGGCATTTTTCATTTCGGCAACGCTTTGATACCGTTCTTTCTCGTTGTACGCGCAAGCCTTCAAAATGATGTCGGCCAGCTCTTTGGAGGCGTTTGATGGAGGCGGCAGCTTCTCTCCGCTTAAGCGCCTTTCAATAGCCTCCCTGCGGATAAACGGACTCACGATCTCATTTGCGGGAGGCATAAATGGCAGGAGTTTGCCGTTTGTGATTTGGTACATAACCAAACCCAATGAGTATAGGTTGAAAAGCACACGGTCCTCGCTTGCAAGCCTATTCGGCGCTAGATACCTGTCATCTATTGCAAAAGTGCGTCCCTCCCACAATAAACAATCCCCATCCAATTCCAATCTGCCAAGCTTGTAATCACCCTGCTTTGAGATCATGATGCTGTCTGGCTCAATAATCAGAGGCTGAGTTTCCTCGATGGCTTCAAGCGCTCCGCAAATATCAAGGCCCAGTTTGACTGCGTCCATCTCGCCAAGGTCTTTTTCCGCGATAACATCCTCTAGCCTATCGAGCAGCTCCATGCGAAACACTATGACATATCCAATCTCATCTTCCATTTCCAAGGCTCTGCAGTCCTCGTAGCTGACTATGTTGGCCGCTCCCTTAAGCTTGTCTATGAACTTAAGACTTTGCAGGTAGCCATCCACAATTTTGCCTAAACATTCAGGCATAGATTCCCATTTTATACCTTGCAATGAGAAATCTCCGAGAAATGATGACAGGGGCAAAAACAATGCCCTCAATGCAGAAAAGCTCTTAACCCCGTCCACATCTTTGCTGATCTTGTAAACGGCGCCAAACGAGTCCTTTCTAATCTCTGATTCTATTGTCCACGAACCGTTTTCATACTTGTCCAAAAAGTTCATAATACGCTCCATTCTTTCTCGATACACGCAATTTATCCAGCCCGGTCTTTGAAGCCAGTCGGGCCTCGCCGCTAACTTGAAAATCTCAAAAACAATCTAACATTAGTATGTACGGCCTTTAAAACAGTAGGCCCAATCCTTAAGGGCAAATCGGCTTGCATTGCGGCGCTTCGTCGAGTGCCAGCGTACGCCTCCAACCTTATGATAGCAACCTATCCATAGCGTGTCAATACTTATAGCGAATATTCCGTTCAAGCGCGACCTGGTTGGGCGCGACAAACCCTTTTAAAGCCTCGCATGCCTTTTCCAGCGCGAATTTGGCTATATGCACTTAAAGCATATCCCAAAAGTGTTTATAGGGCTCGGATAATCCGCGTTGAAGCCTTCGCAGGATTTTTCCAAGCCCTTTTTGTGGTTTTGGGATATGCGCTTAATGTGCGTACTCAAAATCTTACATCGACGCCCTTAGGGTGGCGAATTGGTAGTGACTGGCGAAGATGAATAGCTATTCGCCATCACAAGAGAAAACTGACACTTCGCATAATTAAGAGAATTTTTGGATATGCTCTAAAGATTTCCGAAAATCATTATAAGCAGCATCCAAGCGATTACAATTGAAATTCCTCCAAATATAACCGCTAACGTTATGTCCTTAACATATTTGCCAAATTGTAAATTCATCCAAAATATAGCAATTGACAACGCGGCCATATAACAAATACATACTGTGTTCTCCACATTAAATGGGCTTTGCGTGTTAGGGGCCAAGAAAACTATAATGTCCATCCAGACAGCCGCAGCTAAAAAAGGGATGCCCAAAAGTATTGCGCCAGCGGTCCAGACAGACTTGGATATTTGTTTCTTGCTTTCCGCAAGAGAGAGGTTGGTTTGATTCCTGTGCATGTATCTAGATATGCAGATCGCTAAAATTATGGCAGTAACTTCATTTATACACCCCAGCTTAAAATAATATTCAAACACGTTAATTGTAGATGCTTGAAGAGGCGTAAGAATCTCTGGGAGAATTAGAACCATAAAAACAAATACAAAATTGTACGCAGTAACGTTCCAACAATTGATAATAATTTCTTTTGTCAGTTTAGTTGAGATGCTGTCCGAATTCATTTTAGCCCCCGATATGCTTGTTCTCAAATTCAGTTCTTGCCCGTATTGGACTGTGCACCGATTTGGTGATAAGGTCGTATATGCTGATTATCATTCACATAAGAGCATATCTCAAAACATCCTAAATGGTGCCGTAAAAGTCCTGAGAAGGCTTCAACTCGGACTTTTTCCAAGCCCTAAGATTAATTTTGGGATACGCTCTGGCGTAAATATCAACTCTTTGCATCTGTATTCAACCCAACCAGTCATGACGGATATAAAACCAATGCGAATCTATTCGTTCTACTCCATGTACTTCCGCCGAATTTGAGGCAATTAACTTCAACAAATCTTCGCCTCCGTTGCTTGCATAAAAGTAGCTGCGTTGCGTTGTTATGAAAAACCTTGGCGCGAAGAACAATACAGCATATATATCGGCTTCCAGATCCATCGCAAGAAAGATTTTAGATCTCTCCCGGTTCACGTTTCCTGAAGAATCAAATTTTTGAAATATCAATGTACCATCATCATAATATGACTCTATCGGCTTTTCTTGCTTCACTAATTTATCTACCATCTTTTCCATATCACTTCTATGCAACGCAAAATATATTGGGCCAGGCGTTGTTGCTTGTACATAAAATAAAATAGCTGCAAATGCCAAAACTAATGCTAACTTTTTTACTTGATCAGTTTTCATGCCTATACACCTTCTTTTGAATTTAGTCAACCGCATTGCGCCAATCCCGCTAGCAAAGGCGCTCGCAATATTTTTTAATTTGTCGCTTCTAAGTTATATCGTCGGTATTTGCGCTAACCTTCATTAAACATTATAGTTTTACTCAAATATAGTTTTGCTCCAATTCAGCGTCATGGCCGTTTACATTTGACAGTCAAGCTCTGGCTTGATTACGACTGATAAACGCGAGCATGTGGCTTATCAACCCAGATTTTCGCCAGAGATTCCGAAATCCATATGTTTATTGGCGAATAGGTCGAGTAGCATAGCGCAAAAAATGTTTCGCAAATCCAGAGCGCTCGGTTTAAATCTATGAACGTGTAAACAAACTATGCTTTTATCGAGCTATCGTATGGTGACTGTATAGGCGTTCCACCCTCGCCAAATCCTCTTAAAACCAAAAAAGCCCACCGCAATCGCGACGGGCAGGAAAGGCTATTATTTGAAACTATCATACACTTCCTCGATCTCTTCCACTTTCTCTGAGACAATCAGCGATACTGTCAATCCATCTCGCCTGACGAGCCCCTTCTTGATTACGGGCAGGTACTCGGTCAAGTAGTTTTCAGCTGACTTTTCCTTGTAGGCAAGGCGCTTATCAAGCTTTTCCTTAATGGCGCCAGCGGTTTGGCTGTCTTTGGCTTTTATTATCACAATCTCGTCAGGCGCCAACCCTGCAGATAGGATGTAGTGCACAGCGCTAGAATACTCAGCTTCTTCAACCCCTGTGGACTCATTCAAGTACTCGCCCGACACCTCGTCCATCTCAGGCAGCTCCACCTTTGCTTTGACGCTTTCAAAGAGCTCAGCGGGCTCTGGAAGATTAAGCTCCTTTGAGGCGCATGAAGGCAATAAAAGCATTGCTGCCAGAATGGCAAGCCAGAAGGCTTTCATTTGGATCATCCTCTACTTGCGTAATCGTATAGCATGTCAACAACAATTTTTGCCCCTGCGTCATTTAGGTGAACGAAGTCATCGCGGCTATACTCTGCTGGCAACGCTCCGCTTTCATCCATTAGGACGCTGTGTATATCGATATAGCCTATCCCCTCTGACTGGCACATGGCGGCAAGCCCGTCGACAAAGCTAGAAATCAGCTCATTGTCAAACCCGTTGTTCAGCACATAGGGCGGAAGCCAATTAGAGACTGTTTTCGGGGTGCTGGCCAGCACTATTATCTCTGCGCCTTGAGAAGCTTCCCTTATCATAGCTATCATCCGCATGTACCTGTCAATGACGTCAGGGACAGACGGTTTCAGATCTGCGCTTAGATCGTTTAGCCCAAAGAGGAGAATGAACCGCTCCGCTCCCATTCCAGACACAATGTCAGAAAGAGGCGCCTCAACGCCCTTGTAGCTAAACATCAAGCCTCTATCCCAGTCTCCAACCACGTCCGCTATGGCCAAGCCGTTTGTTGTTGTAACAAACCTGGCTTCGCCTAACATGGCTTCTTCTTTTCGGCTTCTGGCAACATACTGGCGTATCCCTTCCATAACTGAGTCGCCAATGAAAACGGCAGAGTCAAAGTAGGCGTCGTTTTTGGGGTTTTCAGGCTCAGGTGAATTGGTTTCCAGCTCAGGAGGATCAGTTTCTGGCTCAGGATAATCGGTTTCTGGCGCAACATCAGGAGAAGGCTCTTCAGACGGCTCATCTGTTGCTGGAGCGACGGTCGGCTCTTCTGTGAGAGTTGGAACAGGGCTTGGAGAAGGCGTTGCCTCAGGGCTGGGTGCAGCAATCTGCTCAAGAGAATTGGGTTCCAATGCCTGGCAAGACGGAAGCAATACCAGGAGCAGCAGCAGCGCGACTATGGTTCTCGCCATTATTTATCACTCCCAGTCCGCAAAACTGTTTAAGAACAAGCTTCCATAAAGAAACAAAACGTCCGAGCCCGGCTTGAAATCCACAAGCTGAGCTAGCGCATTGGCGCTTAGGTATCTGAGGTCGATGCATACTAAATTCTTGTAGCTCTGGGCTAAAAGAGGCGCCAGGCTAGACGAGAAGCTGTCACGGAAAAGGTAGAGCGTCCTGTCTTCCAAAGCGTTTGGGTTCTCTATCTGGATTGCCGGACAGGGGCCTCTCAGGAAGAAGTTGTAGGGATCAACGCTTTCAAATCCCTCTTTGCTGTAGATCTCGCCTTCTTCCCAGCTTCCTGCCTCACTGTAATACAAGGCTGTAGCGCCAGTGATCTCAATGTAGTCCATGGAATCCACGAGAGCTGTAGGCAACGCGAGCTGCCCTTTATACACTCCGTTAAAGCTTCCAAAGGTTTTAAATGAATCCAACGGCTTTACTGAAAAGGACATGGCTTGTCCCAGAGATTCAACCACTCTGCCAAGCGCTGGCTGCGACCAATGCAGATCTGTCTTGTAATAGCTGTCTGCAGACAGCGATCCTGACAGGTCAATGGGCATGGCATTTGGGAGAGCGCCTTCAAAAAAGCTTGAAGCCTCATCCATGTCAAAACCGGGATAAAAGGTCGAAGCGTATGCCGACTTGTCTGGCACGAAAGCCATGTATATGTTGCAGTCTCCAACAACGCCAACCGCTTCCTCCATTTTTCTCGCGACCAAGCGAAGGCTGGCGGCATTGATCTTTTCAAACTTTCCGATCCCTGTTGCGCTGTCTACATAGATCCCATCCTTGTCTGACATCCTGAACGCGCCAAGGGCCACTCCTGCGCGAACCGCTCGAAATCCATCGCGGAATGGGAAAGAGTCAGCGGCATAGCCTTCGAATTCGTCCATGAATTCACCGCTCGCAAGGGATTCCAGCGACATGTCCGGAAGGCTGTTGAGGGGTCGCCTCTCAGCGAATGAGAATTCCTGCTGGGGCAGGATCAGCTTCAGAAGAAAGAAGCCTCCCAGGACAAGAACGAATGCCGCTAGCGTCAAACGGTTTGCATTCATGGACTCCTCCTGTTAAAAAAGCCTGTCAAAACCTGAAGTATATGAATGGGTTAAAGCTTCCATCAACCAGAAACGCAGTGGATGCCAGCAAAAGTATAGCTGTTGCCAATGGCTGCAGAAAAAGGCTTGCGCTCTTTGACTCCAGCTTTGAAGCCAGGAGCTTGACAGCCGGGGTGGCGCCAACAATGCCCAAGATCAGCGGTACAGCATAACTTTTCAAGTAATAGAGCGGCTCATTTCCAGCAAGCCCGGCAGAGCCAAATCCAAGCATCCTTGAAATGACACCGCCTGCGGATGATAGAGTTTGAGCGTCAAACAAGGCCCAGCTTAAGCAGACAACAAGCATGACATAAGCGTGGCGAGCAATTGGCCAGCACTTGTCTAGAAGCTTTCCTATCAAATGCTTTTCAAGTATCAGCACAATCCCAAAAAAGCCTCCCCAAAGGACAAAGTTCCAGTTGGCGCCATGCCAAAGCCCAGTGAGAAGCCATACAGTGAGGATGTTAGCGATCCTTCGCGCTGGGCTCACACGGCTGCCGCCCATTGGAATGTAGACGTAATCCCTGAACCAGCTAGAAAGCGATATGTGCCATCTTCTCCAGTATTCAGTAACGCTTTTCGCAACATACGGATAGTTGAAGTTTTCCATGTACCTGAATCCAAGCATTCGGCCTATCCCTATCGCCATGTCGGAGTATCCGGAAAAGTCAAAGTATATGTGAAGAGCGTAGGCAACAGCGTACAGCCATGCTCCTAGCAGACTGTTGTCATTGCTTGCCTTCAATATCCCTGCCAGCTCGCCCAAAGTGTTTGACATCAGAACCTTTTTGCCTATTCCAATGGAGAAGCGCCTTGCGCCGACGGCGAAATCACCAACCGTATGCTTGCGGGAGGCAAGCTCCGAAGCGACATCGGCATACCTCACAATCGGCCCCGCTATCAGCTGGGGGAACAAGGCAACATAGGCCGCAAAGTCCAGAATGTTGCGTTCTGGCTCTACATCTCCCCTGTACAAGTCAATGGAGTAACTTAGGAGCTGGAAGGTGTAAAAGCTTATCCCTATTGGCAACGTTAGGGCTGGAGCAGAAAAGTCCGTTCCGGCCAGCGAGTTGACGCTTGAAAGAATAAATCCTGAATACTTGAAAAGAGCCAGAGGCCCAATGCTTATGACAGCTGACAGAACCAAAAGCGGCTTTTGCCATGCAGAGCCCCGAAGCCTGTCCATCTGAAGGCCAAGCCACCACATCGCAGCAGTTTCAACAGCCATAAGAAATATGTTCATTGGCTCTCCCCAGGCATAGAAAGCCAAGCTTGCGATCAATAGCGCGATGTTCCTGAAGCGAGGGGATCCGTTCGGCATCGGAATCAAAAAGTACGCTGCCAATGTGGCTGGCAAAAAGTAGTACAAGAAAGTGATGCTTGAGAAAAGCAATCTTTCACCTCGCTTGTTATTGCTATGAAGATATGCCACGAAATGTCGGCATGGCGCATTTCTATCTCCTTATCGCACAATATGGATACGCGAATGTTTCAGCACAGTACTAAGATCACTTCAATCGCAACACATAAATAGTTAAATTTAATCATTCGTTTAAAATCCTGGATATTCACTTATATCTTGTAGCATCCTGCGCTTAATTATATCTCATAGTTTCTGTCCATGTCAATATAATGATTCTTCAGCAATAACTACATCAGGGCCATTAAGTGCTTATCTCAAAATTTCGTATTGGTGCTGGAAAATTTCTGATAAACCCTTTAACGCCGGACACTTTTCCAGTGCCTCGGAATTAATTTTGCTCTAAATCAAGACTTTATATAGTTAAATCATTATGTTAAATGCTTAATACTGTAACTTTCTTGGCAGATAAAAGTCCCCCAGCTATGCTGGGGGACTTTTATCTGCTCATGAAACTTTTGAACTCAAACGCCAGTCCAGTCTGTAGAATCTGCCGCAGAAACTTTCAAGCGCATCCTGCACCATGTTTGACGCGAACTGTTATCGATGCCTTGGTTTACGCCTCCTTGCTTATAAGAGACCTTTGTGCAGCTACTGCCATCTAAGCTCAATGCGATGGTGCACCCCAAACCATTCATTATCGCTCTCAAATCATAGAATGTAGGCCCATTAATATAAGAGAAGTTTGGACCAAAACATGCGGCCAAAACAATTTTGGAATCTGTAGCACCCCTGTATCCTATTGAGGTTCTTGAAGTGGTACCATCGTGGTTCACTTTTATCGATGGATAATAATTCTTCAGTGCCGTAGTAAAGGTCGATTCACTGTTTATGCTTGTATTCGAGAGAAGCAAGTTGAATCCGCCAATACCCCAAACCATATTCGTAATCCCCAAGTTGCTTGTTGGCGTCCAAGAAGGAGTCTTCGTCTTTAAGCCGACACTAGACCCAGTATAATAAAGGAAGTCTAATGCAGAATCATCATCTCCAGCTGTTTCTCTGTTGTTGTAGCCCTCGAGGTTATTCCCGTTTTTATCAACCATGTTTGAATTATTATACACGTGCAAAGCAGTCATGAATCCTGCTTCATCGAAAAACGAAGCATTTGTCCCATAAACGCCTTGGCTTCCCCATGTGGTTGCGTTGCTTCCGCTGTCAGTGCTATTAGCAATCTTTGTCGGCTCTACAACAAAATCTGACGGGTCACCTACAAAGAACTTGGATGGAAAGGTTTTACCGTTAACCGTTATCGATCTCTGATAAAATTTAACAGACATATATTCACCTCTTTAACCTTCATATTATGCACATATCCTAATCTACTAATATAATTCTAATCTTTTTTGTTCCGTGTCACAGCTTGATATTAATAGTTTTTTCAATATTGCGAATGTGATCACTGGTATAAATATCACATTCACCTATTTATCTGAGTAATCTCTGGTTATGCTGTAAAATCATATGATTGCCGTAGTCTTAAATAGAAACTGTTTTCTTTGAGCTACCCCACCATCCTCATGCTCCTAAAAATATGATATTCCCAAGTACAAAAAATGTGCGCCAAAAACTTGAGGGAAAAAATATTTTCTTTCATATCCTTGTATTAACTGTGTTATTACTGAATTGCTATTCGGTTAATTTATATGTATTTGTATTGAATCAATGCTCTACCAAATTCGGTATAAGGCGAGTTTATGTATTAACACTTAATTTATCCCGAAGGCAAAGTTCTAGACCCTAGAGCATAGAGCATAGAAAATAAAGGGCTTTAATCTTCTCACAGCTATTGACAAATCCTTATTTCAGGATATACTAAGTATGTAGACTCGTCTCAGCGCCTGACAGTTTTCTCTTGACTGCTAGAAAAGCGATTTTTGAATATCACACGCCAAGTAACTTCCAAGGGTAACCAAATGACTATAATTATCATATGCTTACATCTATACGATCATGTTAATAATTCGGGCT
Source organism: Clostridiales bacterium (assembly GCA_031270945.1). Lineage (GTDB taxonomy): Bacteria > Bacillota > Clostridia > Lachnospirales > WQUN01 > JAISWZ01. The sequence continues at coordinate 25,170 of JAISWZ010000132.1, forward strand.
ATCATGACAAACCTAATTCATATATATTCGATGCAACTTTTAAAATGATAAGCTCAGGCTATTAACTTTGAGATTTATAACGTTAATTCATTAATGTTACGTTCCAAATTGGTTTTGAATCTGGATGCAAAATTATGAGAGCATTCTTCTAGGTTATCAAGAAGCTGGGTTGCGTGTATAGCGGTTTCTAAAGAAATATTACCTACGCTACAAGGATTCCTCATAAAAGTCATGCTGGACTTGACCCTAGCCGCAATCTGGGTGTCAAGCTTTGACGGCCTGATTAAATGGAAGAGCCTAGCTGGAACCGCCTGTCCTTTTGTCCTCTTATTTTTGCGAAGCTCGACACTGACGTTTTCGGCAATATCAACCCAACTTATGGATCGTTTCCGCTCCGCTGACTCCCCCAGCGTAGCCGGAGGTTTAGAGCATATCCCAAAATTTTATCCGAGGCGCCGGAAAAATCCGGCGTTGAAGCATTCGCCAGGATTTTTCCGGCGCCATTTCGGAATTTTGGGATATGCACTTAATGTTTCTAATCATTCCTGTACGGCAAGAGGCTGCAAGCGCATCCCACTTGGCGGTTGCGCAATGAGTCCAACTTAACATTTCAAGCGTCGAATCCACCGAAAGAAGGTGAACTTATTGAATAAGGCAGTAGTTGTCGGAAATGAAGATTTCGAAAAAATAGTCTCTGGAAATGCTTACTATATCGATAAGACTCTTTTAATTAAAGACTTGATAGATACTACAAGCGGCGCTAACGTAAACTTATTTGTCAGGCCTCGAAGATTCGGCAAAACCTTGACTTTGAGCACTATCAAGTGCTTTTTCGAAGACACCTTGGATAGTGAGAAAAACATCTCACGAAAAAACCTCTTCACAAATCTGTCCATATATAAATCCGGAGAGCTGTATACTTCTCAGATGGCGTCATACCCTGTGATAAACCTTACTTTTAAAGATCATGAACAGCTCACATGGAAAGATGCCGTCTCTCAATTTAGGCTAACAATCAGAAAAATATACAAGGAGCATGACAACCTTTTCGATAAATTAGATGATGAAGACAAGCAAATGTTCTTAAAATATAAAACAAAAAAAGCCAGTCTCTTTGAGATGCAATCGGCTTTCAGCTTCTTGGCAGAAAAAATGCATGATGTGATAGGCAAGCCCGCAATAATTCTTTTGGATGAATATGACGTCCCCTTGCAATCAGCCTATTCAAATGGATATTTCAGCAAGATGATGCCTTTTTTAAAAAACGTGTTTCTATCCTCATTCAAAACAAATGATCACTTATATTTCGCAGCTATTGTTGGATGCTTAAGGTTGTCAAATGAATCCCTTTTCACTGGCATGAATAACTTGTGTGTCTATAGCGTTTTGTCACCCATGTTTCGAGAAGCCTTTGGCTTCACTGAAGATGACGTCAAGGAGCTCCTGAAATATTATAACATTGAAGATAAATTCAGCCTCGTCAAAGAATGGTATAACGGATACTTGATGGCAGGCAAAGAAATATACAATCCTTGGAGCATTTGCAGCTATATTCGCGATAACCGGATAACAAAAGTGGCTCCAAAAAGCTATTGGGCAAACACTGGCAGCAATAAAATCATCAAAAATCTAATAAAATCTCACGGATCAGATGTAAGATATAAATTTCAAGATTTGTTGGATGGCAAGGCCATTAAAGCCAAAGTAACCGAAAATTTAACCTACGATAAAATGTTTTCTTCAGAAGACATGTGGAGTTTTCTGCTTTTTACTGGTTATTTAAAGTCCGAAGAATTTGAAAATGACGTATGCTATTTATCTATACCAAACCGTGAAGTTCTTGATGACTTACGAATGATGTGCAAGGAATTGCTAGAAGACGATATTCTGCCAAAATACAAACCAGATCTTCTAAAAGCCTTGAAAAACGATGACTGTCAATCGATACAAGACTTAATATCAGGCATATGCGAGGAAACAATCAGTTATTGGGATCCGTCAGCAGAAGGATACTATCATGGTTTTTTAACCGGCATATTCACTGGCATGGGATTGAGAACATTGAGCAACAGAGAGAAAGGCCTTGGTAGGCCTGATATCATCGTGTTCTTAGGCCAAAAACAAATTTTGTTTGAACTCAAATCAGAAAAAGACGTTACCGTCGAAACGCAGATAAAACACGCTCTCGATCAAATAAAAGAAAACAGATATATAGAAGGAGCTATGGCAGAAGGCGCAACAACTGTAGTTGCATACGGCTGTGCCTTTAGGCAAAAGACATGCGCTATTAAAAAGTACGAAATCTAGCCTAATACCGCGAGTCAAGCGTAACGTTCATTTGACTTATCAATAGATACGCAAAACAGGTCGGCATAATAGCCAGCCTGTTTTGCGTAAATGTCCATTAAGTCATATATTATCCTTAAGTATTTAGTTTTTTCAAGCATTATTATCCGCGACAAATGGCCAGGCTAAAGCGTGCAACATATAATCAAGACTCTAGTTAAAAATCATTGATTGCACTTCGTTAACGGCTCTCCATGTTTGACATATAAAAATCTATTGTCCTTTGATAATTTCCTATTATTACATTAAACTCCGTTAATTATAATTATTCATATCAGCTCAATTTTAAGACTACCAAGACCGTAATGCCAATCATCATTCGCTAAAAGAACCCTCCAGCAAAGTCTTTAAAGCATCCTCACCGCTTTTCTTCTTATTAAAAACATCTGCCAGAGCTTCGCTAACCAATCGATATGCCAGCCCTCTCTTTTCCGAATCTTGCACTGGGTATGTAACTGCGCCTCTGTCAGCGTTGTAGATCAAAGAGGCATCAAATTTTCCGTCATACATTTCGTTAAGCCGTTTAATTGTTTCGTCATCAAAATAAGCCGGAAAGAAAGGAATTCCAGCTCCCAAATTGCTATACTCATACCTGTGCTCGATCATTTTCATTGCATAGTCCTTGCTGAGGATAAAATTGAGGATACGCAGCGATTCAGCCTTGCGTTTGCTCGCTTTGCTAATCGCCATAGAGCTAAGCCTTATGTTTAGCATCCCCTCATCTCCAGCGCTAACAGGCAATGGGGATACGCTTAACTCGAAATCAAGATTTACTTTTGCTGGCAATACGTCATTCAACTTCATATTGTCTTTCGTGTATAGCTCCAGCTGGTAATTTCCTCCTAGAGATGCCACGTAATTGCCATTTGAAAAGTGGGTGTTAAAGATAAATCTTTGATCAATTTCGCTGTAATTGCTCCCGTATTTTGATATCATTTCGCTAAATCTTAAAAAATAGTCGCTCCATTTAGAATGCCCTAAAAGCTTATTGTTGTACACCAACGGGGAATCCAGGCCATATCCAAACATAAAGAAATCATCTTCCGCAAAGACCGCTTCCTCGCCCTCATTCTGAACGACCATTGCCAAAGGTTTAACTTCGCTGTTTCCTAATATTTGCAATTTCGATTCTATCTTTCCTAGCCTGGCAAAAAAATCATCCCATGTAATGAAGCCGTTTACTGGTGCCATGTCTAGCTCACGCAATAGATCTTTGTTTTCAAACAGATAATAGCATTCTGTAATCACTGGTGATATAAAATACAATTTTCCGTTTCCAATTTTCAGCGCCACGTCTACCACGCTTTTCTGAATGTTGCCTAACTCTAAGATGTCATCCGTAATGTCAGCAAAAACATCTGCATTTATGATTTGCTGAATATGCACGTTTGGAACCCCCAACACCATATCCAGTTCCGATTGTTTGATCGTTTGCATCAAATGCTCGGCGGGATTCGCATTTTCATCCAAGGGCGTCAATTCAACAAATTCTGTTTCCAGCCCCAACCGTTCCTTTATGTCATAGCTTAATCCAGCATAGTTCCTTGACTCATTCCCAATGTCATATGCTCCAATTCTCAAAGGCTTTGGAAACAAGTCTTTTGAATTTAGAATTAAAAACACTGCTATACTAGCAAAAGCTAAAATGGCAAAGCTAATGAAAAGGCTTTTGCGCATATATTCCCCCAATCTCGCAAGACTTTTCCTGCGTTTATTTTCTGTATTATATTAACCAGCATATTAATTAATAACATGTATTGGCATCTCTCCGCATCACGTCCTATCCAGCGAAAAGCAACCATCGATATTGCATTATCTCATCCCCCAAATTAATTGTCAATAGCGTAAATCTAAAATCACTCATTAGTCAAATAAACTTAACTATCTGAGCAATCCTCTCCAATTTACAGGAAATCTCTTTACAGCCAAGGCTAAATGGTGTATAATGCCAAAAGCTTTATGATCATATCCGGAAAAGTCCTGGCGAATGCTTCAACTATGTTTGCTCAGGCTTCTGCGAGCAAGCACTTAGACTTTTCTGGCACCTCGGCTATGTTTTTGGGATATGCCCTTATGCGATGAAGACATATGTCTTTCCTGTTTGCCAAACAAGATAGGAGATGAAAAATGAAACCTGTAAATCTGCGCGAGCTTTCCGACAGCTTTCAATGCCTTGGATGCGAAGAAGACTCTCGTTTCTTTGTGGACAAGCGTGACGGCCAGATCCACTCTTTTTACAAAGGCCACTTGGCGCTAGCTGGCTTCTTCCTGGATGGAGACGATTACGAAGCTCATCCAAGCGAGGCGGCTGAAATTGAAAGAGCCAAAAAATTTGTAGACAACTATGACAGAGATCAAGTCGTAGACTTCCCTGACAAATATGAATTCAGCACCTATTCCATAATGGAGGACTACGTCTCTTCCCAGGAGAACCCTAAAGTTCAAGACAAATTGTACTATGCAATGAAGGGGTCCAGAGCGTTTAGCCGGTTCAGGGATGCGGTTACGGATCTTGGGTTGCTTGATGATTGGTACGCCTACAAAGATCATCAGTTCCTTGAGCAAACCAAGTTATGGTGCAGGGTTTACGGCGTTGACTTTGAGCCCAAAATCTCAGAGATTGACGACTTTTTGATCCGCCCTGCTGACATTGGCGAATTGGCAACGCTAAACCGCATCTATAAAAGCGCCCGCCAGTACATGGCTAATAACGGCAATCCTCTGCAGTGGAGCGGCGGCTATCCGGCCAAGGAACTGCTCATTTCAGACATTAAGAGCCATCAGCTTTACGCAGTTGTTTCAAACGGCAAAATTTGCGGGGCATTCGCCTTTATTATAGGCCCAGACCCCACCTATGCAGACATCGAGGGCGGCGCTTGGCTAAATGACAAGCCGTACGGCACCATTCACCGTATTGCCAGCGACGGCTCAAAACCCGGCATCTTCAAAGCCTGCCTTGATTTTTGCTTAGAATTCACGAAAAACGTCAGGATAGACACGCACAAGGACAACCAGATAATGCAGTCGCTCCTTCAAGCCAACCACTTCGCCAAGTGCGGCACCATTTACGTCCAAGACGGCGAAAGCGACCACAGTCCGCGAATTGCGTACCACTACGACGCAAACGATCCAAAAGGCACATTGATTGTTAAGCATTCTGTAATATGACCCAAGAAACGCGCATCGCCAGCGAATTCAGGCTACATTCCAAATGCTTGCCTCGCGCAAATGACACAGGGCAAAGGCGTTTCTTGCCGCTATTAATGCAAATTTTGCCTTTTACGCGTCAAATCTTGCGCTTGTTCCTGGTTTGCCGGACAAGCCGATATCGAAGTTCGTGTCACAATATTGCCAAATCCAGAAACGCTCCACTCGCGGCATTCTTTTGGAAAATAAAATTTTACTCTTTAAGAAGGCTTATCTTAGCCTTCTTTTTGTTTGCTTCAAGCCTCCTCTCTTGCGCCACATATTCGCATCAAATTGCATAATGCCTTCGAAAGCCTTAAAAATCGCAGCAATCTCGAGAATCACCCCTTTTCTTCTCCAAAACATCGAATATTATATCCGCATTCATCGAAATTCAGCGAATAATCAGCAGCTAAAGCGTTATAATGTGTATTCCAGCATAAAATACGCTTTGATAATGAAAAGGAATTCGAGATTTACATCAACATTCACTTGCACATCCGACACATTCGTGGTATGATACACTCTAGCTAGGTTTAAATTTATTGAATTTATGCTAGTCGTCGGAAAGCTTATGTCTTTATCCATACTAGCGGAGGCGTTGGCGGGTTCGCCCGCAAGGCCGGCGCGATAGATCAAATCATTGAGCGCTCGAATCATATCACTCCCAAGTTTAGCATATGATATGCACTCAATCGGGTTGCTATTGCGAGAATAAAAAAAGCAGCTTTTGCATGATGACATGCGTTCTCAATCAACAAGCAAATAATCATGGTCATTAATGCGCATAATTTATTGCTCGCAAGCAAAATAACACTATGCTCTTAGTTCTATAAGGAGGTTTGATTATCACAACCATGAACAAAGCGCTCATATCGTTTGTGTTGGCTTTCGTTCTGCTGGCCTCTCTGGCGCCTTTCGCATACGCGGGAGAAACCGTTCCAGAGGGCAACTCTTTTGATGTTGTGTTCGTCATAGACAACAGCGGCTCAATGGACACAGCCGACCATGAAAAGCTGTCCTTTATGGCGGCGCAGCTGTTTATCGACCTATGCGGAAACTCCAACTCGCGCATGGGGTATGTAGGGTTCTCTGACAAGATCAAGGTCAAGCGGCCCATTCAAGAGATCTCAGGGAACTCCGAATTCAGGAACGCGTTTTCGGGTTTGGCTGATTACGGCGGGGGAACCAACATAGGGCTTGGCTTGAGCGAGGCTTACACATTGTTTTCTGACGTCAAGAAAAGCGAGTACGGCAACAAGCAGGTCGTGATTCTCCTTGGAGACGGAAACAACTGGCCAACATCGACTCAAAATGTCAGCGAGCTAGACGCTGAAACCAAGGAATGGGCTTCCAAGCTTAAAGCCGCCAACATCGAGATCTACGCAATCGGGTTCAACTACGACGGGGAACTTAACGTGGACTTCATGAAATCCCTGCCTTCTGACTCAAACAGGTTCTTTGAGGCGAGGTCAGCTTCGGAAATCCCGCTGATCATGAGCCAGATATACATGAGCCTCTTTAACGGCGGATACAAGCATGTAGCCGATTCCAAGCCTTTAGGCTCTTTGGAGAGCGTATCGGTCACTTTGTCAACAGACATGTACGAGGCGGACATAGTTTTTGTGGCAACAGGCGCAAACATCTCAAGCGTTTCCGCCACAAGCCCCGACGGCCAGGCGCATGCGGAAGGCGACTTGATTTCCGGAAGCAAGTACTCGCTTCTCAGGCTCAACTTTCCTGACAGCGGGGAGTGGCGGATAGACTACATAGCAAGCGGCGACGGCACTGTTGCCATCGAGCTTATAACCATCTTTGACATTCCCGACTACGCCAGCGTGAACGTCATATTTGAAAGCAACAGCGGCACTGTCATCTACCCTCAAAACGTCAAGCACGGATCCGTGGTCGCAGCGCCTCCTACCCCTATCAGGACGGACTACATCTTCAGCGGATGGTTTGTTGACGAGGAATGCAAGACGCCTTACGACTTTTCAATGCCCGCAGTGAAAGACATGACCCTTTACGCCAAGTGGGCCATGGAGGTGGCGGCGGTTTACCAAGTCACCTTCGACATGAACGGAGGGGCGTTTGTCAATCCGGTTCCAGTAGTGGCAAGCGGCTATCTGGATCTGCCGGAGGCGAACAGCTTCAAGCGAACCGGGTATGAATTCGAAGGCTTTTACCTGGACAAGAACGCTACCATCCCCTTTGATCCTGAGACGGAAATTATAAAGGACACGACGCTTTACGCCAACTGGACAGTCACTGAGGCCAGCGCCTGGCCTGCCCTGGTTTTGGCTCTAATAACCGTTATATTGCTTCTGTTTTCTATCTTTGTGTTCCCCAGATTGCTTGATCGCTATTACAATGACCGCAACCCGTTTATTCTATCCGCGTTGGCGGTGCCTTTAGTTATCCTGTTTTGCCTGACAGTCTACCAATGGTTCTTCTCTTTGCTGGTGCCGACGGTCTTTTATTACGAGGTGGGCGCCCGCTCCCTTTTTGGCTTTGAGTTTGAAAGGTTTTACTCCAACCTGTTCCTGTACACTGGGGTTCTGGTTCCATGCTTGGCAAACCTGGCTCTTGTTTACCTGATTCCATGCCTGGCTCACTTTGACAGAAGCCAAAGGAAAACGCAGTACAAAACCAGCCTGATCTTGGTGTGCGCTTTGGGCGTCGTCACTCCTCTTTTGCTGACTGTCCCGTTTGGAGCAAGCCTGAAGTGCGTTCTTTTGTATTTGCTTTTGCACATGATCTCTTGGACTGCCAACTTCTTGCTGTCTTCCCTGGCCGTGAGCGCCTCGGCAATCAAATCGTTTAGTCTGTGGGGATGATGATGGATACGGTTCTTGAAACTCTGAAAAACTGGCTTGAGCAAGCGTCGGATGTGATAAAAACTTCGATTGACTCGTTGGGAGCATTGGCCAAATCAGAAGAAGCCTCGGGCTTTCTGGATTATTGGATCTCATGGCTGAAAGCGCTCTTCCTGGCGATCCAAAGCTGGGTCATGACCCGTTACGACCCCTTGCCCATTTGGCTTAAAGTCCCAATAATAATCGTTATTGTCTCCGCAGCCGTTGGAGCGACATTCGCTTGCGTCTTGGCCCACATTCGCTTCAACGTCCTAAACGCAGGGATATGCTACAGAGAAGATGTCGCAAAGGGCGAAACGCTTTTAAGAAACTACTTTTACGGCCCTGGGCTTCATCACATCTCAAATATCCGGTCTGAGATCAAGAAAATAAACAGCGGGCACCGCAACTGGTTCGGCCTTGCCTTTTTGCAGAAAGCTCTTGGAGATTTCGAGCCTGAGAGCAAAGCCCTGCTTGTCCCGCTTGCGCCTGTGTTTCTCGCCCTTTGGGCAATGAGCGTTCCCGAGGTGCTCATTCGCGGCTTGTTCTGGCGGATCCTGCGTTTGGCGCTGACTTTGGCCCACTTTGCCATTATTGTCGTCGGCTCGCCTATAGCCAGGATCTTGGCTTTCATTCTAAAGACTGAACAATCAATGGAAGTTGCCAATCTGACCTTTGCCTGCCCCAAATGCAAGCGAAGATCCAGCCAGCCCTACTATGTCTGCGAAAAGTGCGTTAATGTCCACCAGGTTCTTGAACCCGGCCGGTACGGGCTCTTTGGCGCGCAATGCGGATTTTCGGATTGCGGCAAAAAGCTTCCCGTATACATGCGAGACAAGAAGCACCTTCTGAAAAGCTGCCCCTACTGCAGAGAGCTTCTGGACACTGGCAGCTCCCATAACTTCGGGATCCAGCTGGTAGGCGGCTCAAGCTCAGGCAAGACCGCTTTTCTTGCGGCTTTCTGGCACTTGTACTTCCAAGGCGCTGGCAATCTAAAAACGCAGCTATGGGTTCCCCTCAAAGACAGGTTTGACGAGCTGGAAGAGAGCTATGAGATCGGCCTCCCAAAGCTTACCCTTGACACCAACTCCATCGCCTACAGCGTTGAGCACCCGGGAAACGTGAACCTTACCCTTTATGACATCTCAGGCAGCGCATTCGAATTCGAGAGCTATTCCGTGATCCAAGAGCAGTTCGGGTATTGCGACAGCGCAGTGATAGTGATTGATCCCCTGTCCTCGCCAAATGCCCGCGATAAGTACAACAGCCCCTATCACGAGGACTTGCAAGGCTTCTCCAACGCCAGCCCAAGCTTTGTGATTTCAGCCTTCATAAACGAGTACAGGAAGCAGAAGGGCCTTAGAACCGACCAGGCGATCACTATCCCGGTGGCTGTCGCCATAACAAAAACTGACGTTGAAGCTGTCAGGGGCGAGATAGGCATCGCCAGCATCCAGGCTTCATACAGCCTGAACTCCAAGCGTTTCAAGTCTTTCGAGGACGCCAGGAACAGCATCTGCAGGGATTACCTAACCTCTATTGACATGGGTGACGTTGTCAACCAGCTGGAGTTCAACTTCAAAAACCTGCGCTATTATCCTGTAAGCGCCATAGGGCATAACGCCGGAAGCGAATTCGAGCCGTCTGGAGTGGCGGAGGCCATGGAATCGCTGCTAAAACCCCAGTTTGCTAAGATCTTAAAGGAGGGCAGCTATGGGCGAGTTTCAAGAGAAAGAACAAGAGAAAGAGCAAGATAAAGAACAAGATAGCGAAGTCAAAGTTCCTCAAGCGCCTGACATCACCCTGCCAGAGTTGAGCGTTGCCCTTTCAGGCATCAGGGACTTGCAGCTAGCCAACAGCCAGCTTCTGCATGCCATAGACAAGAAAGTCCACAACGAGTTCGCGGGAGTGATTTCCCGCCAGCAGGCTGAGCTCGACATGTTCCGCGAAGGCCTGGGCAGAAACGCCGTTCTTTTGCTCCTGAAGACATTCTCAGCCATTTATTGCGACTATGCGAAGTGCGCTGAATTCGATGACGCGCAAGCCTTGAAATCTAACCTGACCGCTCTTCTTGAAGACGTCTTGCAAGCCCTTTTTGAGAGCGGGGTTGAAGAGCGCGTCAGCGTCCCAGGCGAAAAGTATAGCGCCAGGTACAGCAAGCCAGTGGAAAAAGTAAAAACCGGAGACAAAAGCTTGCACGGGACTGTAATCGAAAGCCTCAGCGCCGGCCTTTTCGCCGACAAAACTGTGCTGGTGCCTGAGCGGGTTAAAATTTACGTTTTTGACGCCGATCACGAATAAAATTTATTTTTTATTTTTTTATTTTAATTCAATTAGGAGGCGACTAAATGGCAGTATTCGGAATAGACCTCGGAACAACTTATTCTGTCATAGCCACGCTAGATGAAAACAGCCAGCCGCTTGTGATACAAAACCAGGACGAAGCCAAAGCCACTTTGGCTTCAGCCGTGTACTTCCCTGAAGACGGAAGCTCCCCCACAGTTGGGACAGAGGCAAAGAACATCGCTGAAACCGCGCCTGACCGCGTGGCTCAGTTCATAAAGAGGTACATCGGCAAAGCCAACGCTGACGCCATCGCCGAAAGGGATGGCCTGAAGGCCAGCTTTGAGTACGCCGGCCATATTGAAAACCCAATAACCGTCTCATCTTACATTCTCAAGCGCCTCATGGAGTACGCGTACCAGCAGGACTATGCCGTTCACGACGTCGTGATCACCTGCCCCGCCTACTTCACTGACGAAGAGCGCAGAGCGACAAGGCAAGCCGGAGAAAACGCCGGCCTCAACGTGCTGAACATAATAAACGAGCCTACGGCGGCCGCTCTGAGCTACTGCTACAACGGGTACCAAGAGAGCAGGAAGGTGCTGGTCTATGACTTGGGCGGAGGCACTTTCGACGTAACCATCATAGACATGCAGGTGGACAGCAATGGCGGAGTGGTTGTGGACGCCATCCGCACAGGCGGGAACGACAAGCTAGGTGGAGTTGACTGGGATGAGATCCTTTACAACTACATTCTCACCGAATACTCGGAGTTCATTGGCATTGACCAGCAAGACCTGGATGTCGAGCTTAAGCAGACCATCCGGAGCAGGGTTGAGGCAACAAAGACGGCTCTGTCAAACGTCAAGTCCAAAAGGTTTTCGATCCCCTACAACAATGTCCCCGCTTCTGTTGAAGTGACCAGGGAAACCTTTGAGAGCCTGACCAAAGACCTCGTAAGCCAGACAATGTTCTTTATCGATGACGTGCTTCAAAAGGCTGGCTTTTCGCCAGACGACATGAGCGACGTCCTCCTGGTGGGCGGATCCACCTTGATGCCCATGATAATGGACACAGTCAAGGCGAAGTTTCCAAACAGCAAAGTGGTGCGCAACGACCCGCATCTGGCCGTGGCAAAAGGCGCAGCCATTTTCGCTGGCCTTAACGTCCAGGAGAACTACCTAAAGTATCACGGCGCCAGTCCAAACAGCAAGCAAGAGCAGCCTAGCGGCAAAAAAGAGGTTCCCCCGCCAAACGTGAAGTCTGGATTCACCGCTATCGACAGGCTCTCCCACTCCTATGGCCCAGCGGTTTACGTCCAGTTCGAGGACGGCTCAAGCCAGTTCATGATAGACAACATAGCTTTCATTGGCGATCTGGTGCCGGTTGAAAACGTCAATTACTACTCAGCAATGGGCACAGAGCTGTCAGTTGACTTTTACTCTAATGATTCCGAGATCCGCACTGGCGACAGCAGGTTCGTCACGCCGACAAAAGGCCCCAACGACGAAGAGCAATGGTCGGATCCAGCCCTGAACGTCAGGTACATGGGCACAGCGGCTCTGGCGAACCCAAACATCAGGCCAGGCGATGACATAACTGTCACAATAACCGTAAACAACAAGGGCTCAGTCGCCAGCGTCCTGCATGAAAAGACAGGCGCGGTCAAAGAATGCCCCTTCATATCCCAAAGCGGGCAAACAGAGGAAGAGACTGCTATAATACAAGAGCGCTTCAAGACCCTTTCGACCAGAAGCGATGTTTATTAAAATATAAAAAAATAAAAATAAAAATTAAAAAAACAAAAAACAAAAAATGAAAAATACAAAAACAAAAAAACAAAAAAACAAAAAAACCAACCCAACCCGCTCCCGCTTTGCGGGAGCGGAAATATTCGGAGTGAAAGCGCATGGGCGTTTCAGTAGGCATAGACTTAGGAACCACGTTTTCAGCTGTCGCAATCATTGGCCAGGACGGTCTGCCAAGGATAGTTGAAAATTCTGAATTCGAGAAAACCACGCCTTCTGTCATACAATTCCGCGATGGCGAGATTGTGTTCGGCTCAGAGGCGAAAGAGGCTTTTTCAGCTGGCGATCCCAATTGCGCGGCTTTCTTCAAGCGGAACATGGGGCTGTATAAACCTTATGGCACCTTTGGAGGGAGATCCTACACTGCTGAAGAGCTCTCAGGCATGCTTTTAAAGCACATCAAATCAAGCGCAGAAAACACTTTGGGCTCTGCCATTGATGAGGCCGTGATAACAGTCCCCGCTTACTTTTATTCAAAAGAGCGGGAGGCCACAATGGAAGCCGCCAGGCTTGCCGGGCTCAAGGTCCGCAAGATCATAAATGAGCCCACCGCCGCAGTGATCGCTTACGGCTTGAACAACTGGCGGGTGAACGCGAACATTCTTGTATATGACCTTGGCGGAGGCACTTTCGATGTAACGCTTGTCAGAATGGGAGAGAACCAGGTTCTCCGCACCCTTGCCACTACAGGAAACCGATTTCTTGGAGGCGTGGACTGGGATGAGCGGATCGAGAGCCTGTTAGTCGAGAAGATCCTTGAGTCAACAAGGTTTGACGCTTCAGAAAGCGAGCGGTTCAAGCACCTTTTGAAAGGATCTGCCGAAGGCTTGAAAAAGCAGATGTCGCAAAAGTCAAGCTCAAAGCTTACAATAAGAATTCCAGAATACGGCAAGGTGACAAGCGAGATCTCAAAGGCCGAGTTTGACCAGGCAACTGTTGATCTTTTGGAAATGACCGGAATAATGTGCGCAACCGTCTTGAAAAGCGCGGGAGCAAGCTGGAAGGACGTTTCTGACACGCTTTTGGTTGGAGGCTCAACCCGCATGCCCCAGGTGCGGGAGTATCTGCAGAAGCTTTCAGGCAAGCCCCCAATCGCGCATGTGAACCCTGATGAGGCGGTGGCGCTTGGCGCGGCGGTTCAAACAATTCTTGCTGACACAGAATGCGTTGACGGGCCTGGGGCGCGCATTGAAAGCCGCCTGATCAAGCCGGTTGGGGCATCAAAAAAAATATCAGCAAAATCAGTTCCCAACATCAAGCTCAATGAGGTCACAACGCACCCCATGGGTGTCATCGCAATAAACCCCGAGGGCACAATGTACATCAACGAGCTGATAATCCCTGCAAACCACCAGATCCCAACGCGCCAGGCCAGAAGCTTCAAGTACGCAACCTCGGCTTACGGCAGCAACGAGCTTGAGATCTACGTCCTGCAAGGCGACAGAAAGCCTTTGGATTGCGTAATCCCCTACAAGTACGTGGCAACTGGGATCAAGCATGGCGCAACTCCTGAGACCACTATCCGGATACAGTACAGCTACGACCAGAATGGGATAATCCATGTCCAAGCCAGGCAGGGCGATTCCAAGACGGACTTGCCAATCAGGAAAGAGCCAGTGCCAGAAGACATGTCCATGTACGGCAAACCGATAGAGAAAAGGCCGCCAGCTCCAGAGCCGCTGTCAATAATGCTTGCCATTGACACAAGCGGAAGCATGTACGGAGCGCCAATGCAAGAGGCGAAGATGGCCATGGCGTCTTTCGTGAACCAGTTCAAGAGCCGAATGATCGGCGGCACAGCCAGAATCGGCATTCTCGCGTTCACTTACGGCCCCGAGACAGTCTTGCGGCTGACCTCCGACCCAGCCCAATGCCTGAGCGCCATAGAGACCATTGAAAGATATGGAAGATCTGGCATTCACCCCTTGGACGGCATAAAGTCCGAGCTTCGGGAAGCGCCAGGCAGGAAGTGCTCCATCGTCTTGACTGACGGAGAATGGTCTGACGGCGGCACCGCCATTCCCGCCGCAAAGAAGTGCCACGAGGCTGGCATAGAGATAGCGGCTATAGGCTTCGGCTACTTTGACCGCGCATTCCTTTCATCCATCTCCTCCTCCGACGCCAACGCGTTTCTGGTCTCCCGGGGCGAGCTGGAAAGCGCCTTTGGCACCATAGCGCAAAGCCTGGGAACCCAGGCGTCGCCAAAAGCTGGAGAGAAGTCAAGGGATACGCAAAATTCCGAGGTCTGGGATATTGATTGACGGGATATGCCAAAATTTAATTAAAAAAACCATAAAATAAAGCGCAAAGGGCGGTGAAGCGCTTGGAACCCCCCAGCTCAAACGAAAGCCTCCGAATACAGAAGTACGCTGAGCTTCTATACGAAGGGGGCTTGCGCTCTGTCTACGCGAACAAAGCCAGGGAGCAGGCGGGCAAGTCAAAGCTCAGCGAAAGCGTTGTCAGGGATCTGTTCAAAAAGGCTGGCATAACCGTCCTGGACTCGGACATCAAAACTTGGCTGCCTCTTCTGACTGGCGACACGGACATGAAAATCATCAACGACAACATAGGCCTTCTCAAGCTCCAAAAAGACGGGGCTGGAACGGACTTTTCAAAGGTCAACACCCTGTTTGACTTTGTCGCGTACATATTGGATGACCTGCCAAACGCCAGCACCTACCCGGCAAAGGGGGCAAGCGTTCTCTTGTCCTATGTCCAGCCAAAAGCCTCAATGTACTCAAGCGGCGCGACAGACTACGCTCACGCGTGGCAAAGGCTCTGCACAGCCGGAATAACCAAGATCTTCAATTCTGAGGACAATTGCAGGGCTTACAAGAACTCATTGAAGTACGAAGAGGTAAAGGCTGACTTGGGCGACTCGATGCGGCTTATGAGCAAGGAAGACCTGAAGTCCCCTTTTCTGGCGGAGATCATAAAAGCCAGATTTATCGCCAAAGGCTTTAGCAACAACGAATCCATAGCCCTTTACAACAAGCTGGCCGTGATGATCGCGGATCCCTACATGCCAGAACAGCCAACTTTTATCATAAAGTGCGACTCCTGCGGCTTCCAGAACAGGTTTCTAAGCATACAGGACGCTGAGAAGGGGAAATGCAGCTGCGGCAAAGAGCTGTACATAAAGTGTCCCTCATGCAAAAAGCCAACGCCCAAGTCTTCTGACTATTGCGTCAACTGCAGCTTTCTTGTGGCGGGGATCAAAAACTTTGGCATCTATCGCCAAAAGGCCTTGGACGCATTGGCTTTGCTAGACTTTTCTGAAGCCAGGAAGCAACTAAAAAACGCCAAGCTTGCAGACCCCTCAAATCCCAGCGCCATCTCTTTGGAAAAGAAGATCAATGACGAAGCTTTTCTCTTTGAGAAGCCGTTAAGGGAGATCGAGGCGCTGAGATCCGAGAAAAAGCTGAAAGCCGCCCTGCGGTCAGCAAAAGAGGCGGTTCGCCAGTTCCCCCAGCTTAACTTTTCAGACCTTCAGGCTTCTGTTGCCAGGCTTGACAAGATGTTCGCTGATTCCAAGCGGCTAGCGATCACAGAGCAGGTAGCCGCATGCGAGCGGATACTTGCGGAGTGCGTTGACCATGACGAAGCCCAGCTTTTCTTGAGAAGCAAGCCCCCAAACCCAAGCGGCGGAATAAGCTTGTATTGCGATGAGCAGCGGGGTTGCGTGAACGTTTCATGGCTGCCGTCACCAGACGCAAATGTCACTTACACATTGGCCAGAAAAGACGGCAGCATTCCCGTGAGCCCGGACGAGCGAGGCGTCTCGAAGCTCTTGGTTGACACCTATCAGTCCTCCTATTGCGACACAAAGATCTCTTCAGGCATAGAGTACGGATACGCAGTCTTCGCAAAGAGAGCTGACGTTTTCTCTTCAGGGATTTCTGATTTGATCATCCTCTGCCAAGATATAGGAAATCTCAAGCAGCTTGAAGATGGCGCTGACGGAGTGCTGATCACCTGGGAAACACCTGCCAACTGCTCTAACGTAACCATCTTCAGGAAAGAAAACGGCATTCCAGCCATTGGCGGGCTTGCGCTAGCTGTGTATGAAGGGCTTGGCGGAAGCTTCCATGACCGGGGGCTGGCAACAGGCCAGCTGTACGGATACCGAATCCAAGCGTCATACGCTACTGCCAACGGCGAAATGTCCAGCCAAGGATTGACTTTCACGTTCAAGCCAAAAGAGAAACTTATGCCCTTTGATCTGAAAGTTGCCCTTATGGGCACTACCGTCAAATTTTCCTGCATAGGATTAAGAAAAGAGTGCACTGTTCAAGTCATAAGGCTGAAGAATCCGGTTCCAAAGGACAAAGTTGTAAAGGTTCGTGAACTCCCCTCTTTGGGCACTTCTTTGGCGACTTTCCCGTTTGTCCCAGGAACGAGTTCGCATACAATCGTTGTCCCGGAAAACAGCTTTTATGACGTTGCCGCTTTCGCCTACTTTTCTGTTGACGCAATATCCAGCAGCACACAAACAGTCAACACTTACCTGCCTTTGCCATTGGTAAGCAGAAAGGCCAGGCTGGACGGCACGAACATCATCTTCCAGCTTCAGGATCCAATACCCGCAAGCGCTAAGTTTGTGCACTACGGGCTCAAAAACGGAGAGTCAATGCTGACTTCCCCGTCAGAGCTAAGCCTGTCCTGCAAAATCAGCATCGAGAGCTGCAAGAGAAAGCGAAACGAAATTTTTGTCAACAACCCAAGCGGCATGCGTGGCGCATGCTGCCTTACGCTTTACGCTGAGTACGAGATCGGCGGGCGAAAGGTTCTTTCCGCCCCAGACATGCTGGAAGTGAAAGTTCCAATGTCTATAAGCGTGGAGTTTCGCGCGGCGGCGAAAAATCTTCGCTCAGCGGTTGAGCTGTCAATCAGGGTCCAAGTCGCCAAAGGGAACGTTGAGTTTATCCCGCCCTTGAACCTGTTTGCCGCAAACGAATTGATAGCCACAACCGACGCCATAGCCATACGCAACAACCAGGGAAGCTTCAGCAAAGTGTTCCAGCGCGTCTCATTGCCAAAAGGCCGCGTCCGAGTCAGGCTGGTTCCAGAAGACAGCAGCTGGCTGGGAGACTTGTCAATGCACTGGATGCCAGGCTTCAATGGCGAAATATAAGCTTCATGCCAGTTTCCCTGAACCTGGCGCTGCTCAAAACCATAAGATCGCATCCCAATTTTAGAGCTAGGAGGAATTGCCTAACATGCCAAGCATATTGTGCCCATTCTGCTTCTATGAGTTTCCTGAAGGCGAACTGCTTTACCACTGCTTGGACTGCGGGGCGGACATTAAAGCCAGCGACTTGAAACGCAGTGAAATAGCGAAAAAAGCGATCGTCTGCCGCACTCCGGCTTGCCACGCGCGGAATGTCTACATAAAGCACTGCCCTTATTGCAACAATGAATTGCCAGAAGCGCTTTTTGACACCCACAACCTGTCTTTCAGCCTGATTGGCTCGTCTGGATCCGGCAAGACGAACTACATCACTGTTTTGTTGAACGAGCAGTCAAAAAGGTCGCAAAAGCTGAGAATACACTTGAACCCCATCACGCATGAGACCAAGGAAACCTTCTCTTCAAACCGGGAGTCCATCTACACAAAGAAGCTTCCGCTGTCGGCAACCTCGCCTGGAAGCGAGCGCCCAAGCATTTGGATCATCGGCAATGGCAACAGGAACCTCAAATATCTTCTAAACATCTTCGATGGAGCGGGCGAAACCCATAACGACCTGCTTAGCGAGACCGCGCGAAGAGACTCCCGCTATATCGAACATTCAAAAGCGGTCATATTCGTGATTGATCCCCTCAGGTTCACTGGACTGCGAGAGCTGGCAAACAACATAGATCCAGATAAATCCTCCAGATCCTCAGCTTTCGCAACCGAAGAGGAAAACTCCGCCTTCATAATAGGAAACACAGCCAACCTCCTAAGGCGAGGGCTGAAGATTGACACAAACAAGAAGATTGACATGAACATCGCAATAGTCATCTCTAAAATCGACTTGTTCCTGGAAGCTTGCTTCCAGGGCAAGACTTTGTTCAATGAGTCCCCGCACGCTAGAAACGGCTGCTTTACCCAGCAG
Source organism: Clostridiales bacterium (assembly GCA_031270945.1). Classification (GTDB taxonomy): domain Bacteria; phylum Bacillota; class Clostridia; order Lachnospirales; family WQUN01; genus JAISWZ01. The sequence goes on from JAISWZ010000132.1 coordinate 43,746, forward strand.
GATTGCGATGAGGTTGACCGTGAGCTAACCGATTGGCTTAGCGACAATGGCGAGGATGAGTTCATAAACGCTTTGGAGCAAAACTTCTACTTCAGAAAGAGCGCCTTCAAAAGAAAGAAATGCTACCTGTTTGGGATTTCCGCTTTCGGCGGCGCCCCTCTGGCAGACGGCACCCTCCCTGAAGTGCATCCCCACAGAGTGATGGATCCACTGCTATGGCTCTTGGCGCAGCAGGATTTCATTGACAGCCGGTAACAGACGCTCTCTGTTATATATGAGCCCACCCAGGACCTTTTCGGTGCCTCACGGAATATTTGGATCTGCGCTTAGCGATTTCCATCTGCGGTTTAAATGGGTTTCGTGCGCTGGCAAGAAACCTTGATGAAAATAAAACGTATAGTTCGTCAGTAGTAGTACTGAAGACAGCTCCGCTGTCAGGTGGGCGCTGAAATTTGACGCGAGCAAAAAGATTGGCATGCAGCTCAAAAAAATAGACTCAGAGCATATCCCAAAATTCATGACCGAAGCTTGCCAGGATCTTGCCGGCGCCTTTACGGACTTTTGGGATATGCTCACGCAAGCATTTTGGTTTCGGAGGGCATTCTATGCTGTCACAAGCAATATGGACCCGTTGCGCCAAAGGGCGCGAGCTGTTGACCGATGGCCGCGCGTCTAGCGGCGGCGGCTTCAAGACATACTCATTCAGCCGTGAAATCACGGATAAGACTTATGGCCCTGTGGATTTGGAGCATCTCAAGGAAGCGCTGGGGGCGGAAGCGCCCTATGACAAGGTCGCGGCCAAGAAAGACTCTGCGGCGGCGGCTGCTGGGGCCAAAAACGGCGAATTCCTGGAGGACGCGTTCTCATACGTTGTGCCGGAGTTCGGGCTTCCGTTTCTCACTGACTTCACAGTGCGCATATTTGTCGCGGGAGTAAATGACCGCCCAGGCAACTTCATAAGGCAAGCCTTTGTTGGAAAGCTGGATGGACATCCTGCAAGCTACATCAACAGCAGCTCCTTCACTGCCAAGAATTACGATGAGCTGTTCTACTACCAGCCAAAAAGTGGCGACACTCCTGATTACCTGCCTTGCGTCGAGAGCTTGGATCCAAACCCTGATCTGGGTTTTGAGCAGGTAGGAGCATTCATCCGCCAGGGGAACAGGAAGCAAAAGCTTCACGCGGCGGTCTGGTTCTTGCTGAAGCAGCATGAGCTTAGGCCTGAGGAGCGAAAGTACATTATCATAAAGGGCACCGCCGCTGAGATCGAAAAGTGGATCGCCGCAATCACCTACGCCCTGTCTCCAGACATGGCCCAGATGGTTCCCTTTGCCACCAGGCTTTCCAAGCCCGCAACTGACAACAAGTACAACGTCACTCCAGACGGCAGGCTTTCCAGGAGCCTGAACGCCCCAATAAGGCGCAAGGCCATGCTTGTGGGCGTGGACATAAGGGACTCTGGGATCAGGGATGTCAGGCCAACCCCCAACTCCCCTTATGTCGTTTTGGATGAGATCCAGCCAAACACCCAGGTCTCTCATCCTTACTTTGACCTGATCTCAAGGTTTGACAGCGACCACTACGCGTTCGTCAATGACTTCCTGCGGATCCGCAACGGATCTTTCGGCATGAAGATGATGCTTGACTCCTATGACTCCTTCAACATCCTGCGCTCAGGCGCTGTAGGCGCGGATCCACAGCGGCTGCTTTACTCCCTGCGGCTGGTAAAGGAAACCCGCATTCCGAACATCCCAGGCTGGCAAGCAGCGAAGGATTCCATCGTTGCTGGAGTCGACTCTGGCAACTACACCTTTGAGGCGGCAAAGCTCGCAATAGACATTGACAGGACGAGGGGCACCCAAGACGAGAGCTTTCTGGCGGCGCTATGCGACTGCATGACCAAAAAGTTCATTGGCATAGCCAGCGGGGCACCCCAAAAAACCCAGCCTACCTACTTCAGGAACGCTTACAGCAAGGAAAAAGAGCTTATGAACTGCCTGGATGACGCCAAGACCCTTTTCGCGGAAACGGGGTTTCACAAGACCTTCTGCGCAAACGTAGTTGACTTGAGCGCGGAGAAGGTATCCTTCGAGCCAAGCTCCATGCCTCCGCACGAGGCTTCCTCAAGCATAGGCGCATTCTTGGACGCGTACGTTGGGTGCATGGCCACATGCGGGATTTCTCTCGCCAACAAGAACGCGGAACGCTTTTGCTCCAGGGAGATCACAAAGCTCTTGAACTGCGAGACCAACTCCAAATCATACCAGAGCATAGCCCTGTCCGCTCTCAACAGGCTTCAAAGCGCGAATCCGTCAAACATAGAGTGCTTGATCAAGTCTTCGCCTCCAGAAAGCAAGCTCAGGAAATTTTTGAAGCTTAACATGGGGCTTGCGATAGAGCCCATTGGATCACTTCGAGATCTCGCCACCCTTTGCGCAAGCAAGACAAAAGAGGGGATCACTTCTGACGAGCTGGAATACTTCTTGGCGGAGTACGCCCTTGTAGGCCAGTTCAAGTCAGACGCGCTGGCCAGCTACTGCCTGCCGTCCCTCCTGCGAACCCCATTGGCGAAAGGGCATCCGCTTCCTAACATGATCGGGTACCACATGTATGAAAAGTGCATCGAGCGCTCTGACGATTCAGCTTACGGCACCATCATAGACGAGTTCATGAAGGCGCCGCTTTCTGCTGAAACCAAATGCGCCCTGCTAAACCTGATAGATGGCAAGCTTTACCGATTCCTGCCAAAAGGCGCCGTCACAGCCTTCGCTTTCTCCAATGAAACCCTGCCAGTCAAGCTTGCAAATAAAGTTATAGACAGTGACTCGTCTCACCTTTACCATAACTCAAGGCTAATCGCGCTGTTGAACCTGTCATCCGGGGAGTTCACGCTTAAGCAACTCTTGTCCCCATCTTTCCAGGAGCTTCACTTGCCAAACGCCGAATACGGCAACGCCCTGATAAGCCTTGCCAAAAACCAGAACCTGTCCTTCGAGGAGCATTTGGCCTATTTGTCCCTGTTTGCCGAGAACTCCGAAATTTACAGAACTTTTCTCGCGGATTACCTGGCTATGGCCATAGACGAAAAGTCCACCAAGCTTTTCATGGATTTCAGCCGCTTATGCTTGAAAGACCACAACTCCAAGACTGTCAGCGAGATTTTCGGAGAAGGCGCCAGGCGCAACGCGTTTTCCAGGGCTCTGCCTCAAGCGCTAGCCCATGTTTACAGCCAGAACCTGTCAAAGAGCCAAACTGCGATAACGTCGATCAAAAAGCTCATAGGCAAGGACGAAAATCTCGCAGCCTTTTGCCAGGACAACTTCGGGTTAAACGACATGCCCGAAAGCAAAGCCAGCGTCTCGCACCACAATCCTCAGCCAGAAAGGGCGGTTCCAAGCCCCCATTCAGGGTACCAGAATTTCAGGCCCCAGCCGCCGAAACCCGAGCAAAAGAAAAAGACAGGGTTTTTTGGAAATCTAATTGGAAGCGCGAAAAACGCGCTCAAGAAAGGCGATAACGAATAAAAATGCCTGAATACGCGCCCACGCCGCGCAACAGACGCAATGACGCCCTTCCCCAGCAGGGCGGGGCGCAGAGCATGCTTGCACCCCGCGAGGGGCTGGAACTTTTAAATCGGACTATCGCGGCGATATACATGGCCTTGAACCAGAAGCATATAGTCGGTCTTCAAAAACTGCCAGTAATCCCTTTCGCTTCAAGCGCCAGCAACGCTGACCTGGAGGATTACACAACCCTTTACCGGGTTGAGAAGATCTTGTACAACGAAAAGGAAAACAGCCATGAAAAGCTTGTGAGCGTCTTTTCCGCCCTTCATAACTATGTCTCATCAATCGCCATGGCCATTGCAAGCGACGGCAAGGAGATCTCTTTGTATCTTTGCACCTACGCTACAGAATCCGGAGGGATCGCTGGAAGCTTGCTTGAAAGCAACATCAGGGGCCAATTCCCGGGAAGCAAGCTGTCAAAGCTTAGCAATTTTGAAAAGTCCTTGTTTTTCAAGTCCCTTGACATAAACGACAGCAAGATTATCAGGAGCGTTAGCGTCATACCAGGCAAGCGGCAAAAGGAGGAAAGCCAGAACCGGGACTTCACTTCCCAGGGATTCGAAAAGCTCATTGACTCTTTGGAGGGCAAGAAGTACACCCTTCTGGTTGTCAGCCAAAGCGTTCCCCCAAGCGTGGTTGATGACTGCAAGACAGCTCTGGAAAACCTGGCTACCCTCATCTCTCCCTACAAGGATGAGTCTGTGAGCTACGCCTTGAATGAGTCCTCAACAGTGGGCTACAGCTTCTCCAACAACTTTTCAAACGCCGTTAACGAGAGCATTTCAATGTCCTTTGGCACTTCGCACACTGACGGGATATCCAGCGGAAGCTCTTATTCCAAATCTTACGGCAGCGCCTTCAACTTCAATGGCTGGGGGAGCAACAGCGGAACCTCTTCCGGAACCTCTTCCGGCTCGAGCGCTTCTGACGCGGTTTCAGAAAACAGGTCAACAGTGTCCGGCACTGTCCTCTCCACAGGAAGCTCCACTGGAGCAAACACAGGAGAGACAAAGGGGTTTACCCAGACTTACAACGTGACCAGAGAAAACAAGTCTATCTCAGGCCTTCTTGAAACCATAGATGATCACTTGGAGCGGATAAGCACCAGCAGGATATACGGGATGTGGAACTGCAGCTGCTACCTTTTTACAGAGGATATCGCAACCGCCTCCATATCCTCCAGCACCCTCCAGTCCCTGCTGACCAGCGACAGCACGATCTCCGCTGAAGTCTACTGCAACCACTGGAGCAAGGAAAAAGATTCTGCGGACGTCAGGAAAGCTTTAACCCAGTACATCAAGAACTTTCAGCACCCCCAGTTCTCTTGCAGCAGCATAGCGGTTCCAGTCATAGGAGGAACAGCATCTCAGACAGTAACCCCAGGCCTCATGGTCAGCGGAAACGAGCTTCCTATTATCATGGGGCTTCCAAAGAAGTCCGTGCCAGGGGTAACTGTCGCGTCAATGGCAGAGTTCGGGCGAAATGTCCCAACCCAGGTTTCAAGGCCTATCAGGTTTGGCCAGATCCAGCACATGGGAGCTCCAGACATTGGAGAAGCGTTTCTTGACGCAAACGTCTTCTCCTCCCATTGCTTCATCACCGGATCTTCTGGATCCGGAAAAAGCAACGCGACTTATGGCATTTTAAAAAACCTGTGCGACAGCGGAGTAAAGTTTCTTGTGATAGAGCCCACAAAAGGCGAATACAAGAGCGTCTTCGGAAACTGGAGAACCATGTTTCCAAAAAACGCTGCCAACAAAGTGAACATCTTCACAACAAACCCCCGCCAATGCCGGATGCTCAGGATCAACCCCTTTGAGTTTCATGCCAGGGTCCATATCCAAGAGCACATCAGCAGGCTGGTGGGCGCCATTAGCGCTTGCTGGCCTCTGGAAGGTGCGATGCCAGCGTTCTTGAAGAAGGCCTTCGAAGGCGCATACATCAAGAACGGCTGGGACTTGAACCATTCATTGCAGGTCGTAAAAGGCGACAAAGAGTTTCCTGACTTCTCGGATTTAGAAGATGTCATGGCCGAGATCATAAAAACCACCGACTATTCAGCCGAGGTCAAAGGCAACTACCAGGGGGCGCTTCTCACCAGGATAAGCGCCATGACCAACGGCTTCGAAGGGCAGATCTTCTGCTCAAATAGAGGGGTTAGCGACAAGACCCTATTTGACGAGAACTGCATAGTCGATCTTTCCAACATCGGATCCCAGGAAACAAGAGCCTTGATCATGGGGCTTCTCATAATCCGCCTAAAGGAATACCGCTACGCGGTCGCCCGTGAGGCCAACTCTCAAACCAAACATGTCACTGTCCTTGAAGAAGCCCATAACATACTCAAGCGTTGCCCTGAGTCCGGACAGTCCAGCATTCTGACCGCCTCAGTTGAAATGCTCACCGCCTCTATAGCGGAGATGCGCACATACGGCGAAGGGTTCCTCATAGTGGATCAGTCTCCAAGCGCCGTTGATGCCACAGCCATAAAGAATACAGCAATAAAGATCGTTCTTCGCCTTCCAGAAGAGCAGGACTGCAAAGAGATCGGAAACGCCCTTGCCCTAACAGAAGATCAGACAAGAGAGCTCAGCCGCCTTGACATAGGGGTAGCCGCTGTTTTCCACCCGGGCTGGAATGAAACAGTCCTTGCCAAGAGTGACATCTTCAATCCTGTCAACTCAAAAGGCGAAAAGAAGTATCCGGAAAAATCAGTCCTTGCCGTCAACCATGTCGAGCTGATCCAGATGCGGGGGCTTGCCGTATCCATGCTGTTCAACGCCTTAAAAGAGCATAAACTCAACCCCGATTTCAAGGATGAGCTTGTTGACCTCATGAGCGAAAAGTGCCTGAAAGACTGCAAAAGCCTCAGCGATGGCAAGCTCGACGAGCTAATCGAGATAATCTCCGGCTTTTTCAACACCCTGTCCGATTCCTCCCCAGCTCGCGCAAGGCAGCTCCTCTTCAGCTTTGCAATAGACTTTTTGCAGATCAAAGATCTTTTTGGCATTCTTCCGTTGCGAAGCAATGAGCCAAAAGAGAAAATGTTCGTCGGCTGGCACAACCAATTCCAAAAAGCTCTGGCCTATTACATCCAGCTCCCCGGTGCCAAAGGCCCCGCCATGGATCGCGAGCTCAAGGAGATTTCAAGCGGCATAATAGAAGCTTACTCACTGATGGCAGAGAAGAAGAACCATAAGGAATTCATGGAATGCTGGACTTATCTCACAAGGCAAGGGTGCTTTAAATAGGCGTCTGAGCCTTTCTATATTGTAAAAGAACCCGAAGGTTGCCAGGCACGAAAACGATGTTTTTCCTGCCTGGCGCAACGAGGTGAATAAGCTTTGTCGGATCTGACAGAAACTTCGGATGACACAAGCAAGAATGGCGAAACAAATATTCCTGAAGTCGAAACCGAAACCGAGACAGCCGAGACCAAAGGCGAAACGCAGGCCAAAACCGAGGAAATCGACGTAAAAGCCACCGCAGAAAAAGAGGGCGTGAAACAGGCCTATCTGGACAAGACCGAAACAAAGGAAAATCCAGACGGGACTGTTGATTCGGACTCAGGCTTCCAGGAGACAGGTCTAAGCGAGGAAGAAAGAGTTGCTATCAAAGACAGGACGGGTTGGTCAGACACGATCCTGGACAACATCAAATCGCCTGAGGAAGCCGCTATTTACGAGAAAGCTGGTCTAAAAGAGTCCAAGGTCGGAGGGCGCACCGCTTTGATCGGCGAATTCGACTTGAATCAGCCAGATCCTGACAAAGGAACCAACGCCAAAAGAATTGAGAAGTACAATTCTCCCATTGACAAGAACGGAGAGAAGATAGAGCTTCACCATATAGGGCAGCACGTCGACTCCCCTCTCGCTGAGCTCCCGTTCAGCAGACACCAGCAGGACGGCAATTACACGATACTTCATGACACTTCCAAGGAAACCGAGGTTCACGGAGAAGGCAACCATTGGACAACAGAATGCCGCCATTATTGGAAAGCCCGAGCAGAGGAAGCAAAGGCAGAGATGAAAGCGAAGGAAGAAATGGAAGGCAAGGCATAAATGGAATCGAATACAAAGACGGAATAGAAGGCAGAAATGGAATCTAAGGCAAAAAATAATAGAAAAATACATCTTTTTACTAAAACGCAGAAAGGCGTGACACTGATGTCTGACATTGTATCATCAATAAACTCGCTCCCTGGACTTGATCCCTTAACTCCAGGCACCCCGGAAGCGGTAGCGGAAGCGGAGAACGCCCTTGGCTTGAAGTTCTCCGAAGAGTACAAAGAAAGCGTTTACGCGGTCGGAGCGGTATACGCGAATGGCATTGAATTCACAGGGATAGCCAAGTCGGAAACCCGCAATGTCGTTACTGTTACAGAAAAAGAGCGCTTGTACAACCCCCAAGTCCCCATGCACCTCTACGTGGTCGAAAACCCAGGCATGGACAGGATCATCATTTGGCAGGATCAAGCAGGGACGATCTACAAGACCTCTCCCTACCGCGATCCTGTAAAGATAGCGTCATCCCTCAACGAGTATGTGCTGGAGCTGAAGAAGCTGCTGTCGTAGTTGGGGAAGTGTTTGCGCTTGGGGATTTCTCTCCTTTGGGTGGGTTTTCCAATATTATAGAAGGGGCTTCGCATGCCTCAGGTCTTATAAAAATGATTCTCCAGTAGCAGCTCCAAAAACGCCTTTAAATCAATGCTTTGTCAAATGGCAGATTTTTATGTTGACCCAAATCGCGCATGGCTTGTACCAGCGAGTGAAAACACTGCACTTTTTTACCAATACGAGTGTGTATTCACAAGCAAAGGCAACGAATTAATGTTACTTTTGTTTTAGCTCGCTCGTATAACAGCCATGCGCGCATTTCAAGGAGACGCCAAGACTCATGACTATTGAAGAGAAAGAAGAGTATCAAGCAAAGCGCAGAGAGATTTACAACCGGATTACAGCCATGTTGGACCGCTATCTCCCGAGAGGCTATAAAAAAGCGGTTCTAGGGTTTTTCTACATCTCCCGGTCGTCTGTGCCTGCAATGAAGCTGTATTTTCAGCCTGAAAACGAGTCGCAGTTCAAGGACTACATATATGCTGAATATCCGGATCAGCTTTCAGAGATTTCTGATTTGTGCGAAGAGCTTTATTACTTGATGCGAAAAGTTGATGACAAGTGGACGTCTTTCACTTTTGTCAGAATGTCATCGGGGCTGTTTAATGCCAAGTTTGGTTATGACCCCATTAGAACTGTGGATCATATGTTTCTGCTTAATTGGAGAAGCAATTACTTCTAAAAAAGCAAGGGCGGTAAAAGAACAGTTGATTGCATGCCTTTTTTATCAAATCAAGCATCTCTAAAGATCCAAATCAAGCAATAGGGCAATATCAAGCATTCCAATTTGCAGCAAACTCTTTTATCTGGATTTCCAGGCAGGAAGTGATTAAAACGTCTGAATTATCAGAATTCTTGGATGGCAAAGAAAAAGATAGCGAAGTTAAGGAAACAGAGAATGAGAGCGAGACGAGCGAATCAAAAGACAAAGAGGGAGACGTGAAAGCGGAGGCTGAGAAAGAGAGCCTGAAAGAGACTTACAAAGACACGACCGATACAAAAGAGAATTCCGATGGGACTGTTGATGAGGACTCTGGCTTTCAAGAGACTGAGCTGGACCAAGAGACATGGCCAAACCAGGAGACCGAGCTGGATCAAGAGACATGGCCAAACCAGGAGACCGAGCTGGATCAAAGGGCTGAGAGATACAGGGAGTAAAGGATCTTAAAGAGTTAAGCTTTTTTTGTTTTTTTCGGGCATGCAGGGAGGTGGTGCAAAATGGTCATACCAGAAAGCGCAGTTTCTTCACTTGTGAATAGCATGCTAAGGATGGAAAAAAAGGTCAGCATTCCAGGCAACATTGACATTGACGATCTACTCGAGTTAGCCTTCAAGCGCTGCCCGAAGCTCGACTTCATATACAAGAGCGGATCTTGCAAAACGACGCATGATACAGCGTTCCTGGGGCTTTTGTCTTACAATCACCAAAACCTGATTGAGCTGGAGTATGAGCTGCCCTATCCTGAGTTCAAGCTGCCAGACGTTATTGAAGACAATGGAAGCCTTGATATATCAGGGATAATCAAGACATACAAGCAAAAATACAAGCGGTACCCTTCGCATTTGCCGATTTCCACGCAAGACCCCGCACGGATCCAAGCCACGCTTCAAGGATGCGTCAATCTGTTCCATAGCGAGTTCCCAGGAATTGAAGAGATAACCAGATTAATAAGCAAGTGCAGCATCATAGTTAACATAGCATACAAAGCGGATCCGGCGCAGATCTACAACATGGAGATGGCGGCTTCAAGCGAGGCTGACAAGGTAATTCAAATCCTGTTTGGAAAGAGCTTCATTCCGCCTTTCTTAAAGGTGTTCTTGGTTTTCAGCTATGTGCAGACAAATGTCAAATTTGACTCCATGTATATCGACTGCCTGAAACGCGGGATGAAGAACCTGGACATAGCGCCAGAGCTGCCCTATTGCGTCTTGGGCTCTTCCGCCAAGCGGGGAATCAGCAAAGGGATAGCGGGAGCGGTATCGCTGCTGTTGAACAAGGCCGTGGTGGAATGCATAACCGTGCAAGGGCAGGTTCTAATCGAAGGCAGCGAGGATGAATACTACTGGAACATGGTCAAGCTAAACGGGATCTACTATCACCTGGACGCCACCTGGTTTGTGGACGGCAAAGGCATAAACGTAGCCCGGTACATGTGCGACAGCCACACCTTCTACAAAGAGCACAGATGGTACATAGGCACGCCTGAAGCCTTGGGGCGCACCTACAACTATGACTATGTTGAATCGTTTATCGATGAAAACTTTGACAGCCTCATAGCGGCAGGGGTTCCTGAGAAGTATCTAAGGCCGGAAGAGATTTATGATTAGTTCTGAGGTGCTATTATGGAAGACATTTATTCCGTCCGAGATTTTGCGAAAAGCCGCTTCACGGTATGTTTCCTGTTGGCAATGCTAGGGCTTTACGGGCTATACTCAACCAGCATTCCCGCAATAAGGTTTAGCGATGAATTGTACCTTGCGTTTTTTGGCGACATGGATCTAGTCAAGCTGCTCTCGCTCATATGGCTGATGATGTTCTTGTCGCCCGTGCTTGCTGGAAACAGCCATGTATCTCATGTTATCGGGGGAGCAGCCATCGCCGCAAGCATTCTTATGTTCTTCTTTTTCAGGGAAACAGCTTTTACAATAAACAACTATCTGCTCTCTGCGCTTCTTCTTTACTTTGGCTTATACATTCTGGAGAACTCCAACTATTTCGAGCCTGATGATGATTTCAACCCAATAAAGATCGCTGCCTGTTTCATCGTATCCAGAATGTCCATAGGCTGCCTTATGATTAGTCTAGGCGTAATTGGCATGGTCTACGAGTATCCGTCATTTGAGGATTTATTGTTGATTACCAATAAACTTGATGGAGACTTTGTGATTCTCCAAGCATTAATTATTATCGGTTCTTTGACTCTATTTGCCAGCAGAAAACTGATAGGCGTATTGCATGCCATTCCAAGCCTTTTGATTTTTGCCGCGATAGCGCTTCAAGTTCCGGCCATTGTCCTTTACTTTAAAGACCAGAAAGAATTTATTGGCTTGTACTACTCCGATTTGGCGTCCAAATGGGTATTTATCGTTGCTATTCTTGCGTATGGAATTGCGGGTTACATAACTTTGAAAAGTTGCGCGCTATGGGATAAATTCTCAGCATGGGTTAAATCGTCAAGAGACGCAGATTCTTAGAAAAGAGCAACTGCGCTCGCAAGCGAAAACTAAGGTTTCGCTTGCGAGCAGTCTACCTAATCAGAGGGATTGGGGTACCAAAAATTTCGCTTCCCCTAAATTCCATGGTCGAATTTGCTAATCGTTCCTGCTCCTCCAAAAGCTCAGTGTCATCATCTATCACATCTCTAAAGTCATCCTCATACTCTGGCTGGATATACTCTCCGCAAGGGCCCAATTGCTCAAAATTTTCGTCTCGCATTCTTTTTAGCGCAACAGGCAACATTGCAATTAAGCACAAGGGTATTTCCAGGACATTGCTTCCAGGCGTCCATTCAAATTTGTTAGCCAGTTTCACTAAATACCTGAACTTGCCGCTTTTTAGCCATTTGTCACTCAAACTAGCGTTCTCAATCGAAGGTGTGATACAAAAAGCGATTCGCACAGACTTCTGAGTGGATATAAAAAAATCGACTTTGCTTTTTTCACCATCAGCTTCACAGCAACAGACTCTGCCTAATTGATATTTTTTAACGATATCAGCCAAGGCATTAAATACAAAGTTTTCTGTTGCGAATTCGCGATACTTCTCGAAAAGATCGTCCTTTTCAGCTCTATCTTCCCTATCAAAAGCCATCTCCGGATTGTCTGCCAATATAGGCAATATCCTGTCCCCCAGATATTGAAGCAACCCCAAATTCCCAAATGCGTATTTCACATGACTGGCCTTAAAATCCAGATCCCAAACCCTTACGGTTCTTATGATCTTGCAAGCTTCCATCCACAAGACAATCGTGCTGTAGTCATCCCCAAACCTATTTTTCATGCAGCCTTTATCCTGATTCTCAATAACAATCGCTTGCGCTCTGGCTAAAAGGCTTTCTTTGCTTAACCCTTTGACAATGCAGTCGACTATCGTCACAACTATCGTTTCCCAAAGCGAATACTCATTCATTTGGTCAAAGAGGTTTGTCTTGCCTCCAACCTCGCTAATGTCTCCAGTCCTTTTAGCCATTTCCAGAACACATTTAATGGCGTCCAGATCTCTAAATCCTATGCACCGCTTCTCGGAGTCACCTGCCAAAAAGGCCGCCAAGGCTCTCGGATAGCCTCCAAGCGTTATGTAAGCGCGAAGTTCACCTGAAAGCTCTATTAGTTTTTGGTTTTGATCAACGCCTTCGCCTCTTTCAGGCAGAAAGCAGTCCAATCCGCCAACCTCTTTACATGCAGGCGAAGCTTTGAGAAATTCCCGGTAAGACACGGGTTCCAAGTCATAAGCGACAATGTCGCCGGCAGAACTCCAGCGATCTTTGGAATAGAATATGTCTCCAAAATAGGCGGTGGAGAAAGCGACCTTCACGTTAAGGCCTCTGACTATTTGCCGTCTTCTGATAAAAGTATCCGGTGATTCTTGGACTCCATCAATTATTAGCATCCTGTCGGGTTGGTCTATAAAATCAGGGAACATTTCTCGAATCACAGCAAACGCGTACCGCTTGTCATAATCAGGAATCGAATTGGGGTAACAATGAGAAAACGCCTCTTTCAGCTTTGACTCGAACTCCGCTCTAATGTTGAGATCTTCCAGGTTAAGATAGTAATAGCCTTTGTAAAAGTCCTTTCCGAACTTGGACAAGAGCGCGGTTTTCCCAGACTGGCTTGCCCCTTGCAGCCAGATGCCCAAATTTAGGCTTGATGGCCAAGCGGGAGGCATATGCAAAGACTTTAGCTCTTCTACCAAGTCTCGGTCTATCCAAGTGAGTGCGCTAGAATGCGAGCCATCCAGATTGCTTTGATTCATGCTTCATTTCTCCTATGTCAGTTGATTTTTGTCATTTTTAGAATACACCTATTCTATAATCCTGTCAACGCAACTGCGTTCATCAAGAGCCAGGGCGGATTGTCTTGGCTCTTTCTTGGCCTTCCAAATCAAAGCCAGAGTTGGGTGCAAGGCAACATATAGCCTCGCAGCAACAATCTCTTCAATCCTTTGGCTCTGTTAAAAGGCAGGGCTATGTGCAGATAGCGGCTTGAAGCTCCCAGCCTGCATCATGAAAGCGCCGCCCAAGGTCAGGGCTACGCCCTGGCGATCTGAAACTCTTGCCTTCGATTCCGTCCAAGAGCAGGGTTTCGCCCTTGAATGCCAGCAAGATCCGCTCATCCACTCGTGCTACGCAACCAGCGCATCAAGGCACGGGTGCCCCCACGGCAAAGTAGCTTTTTGGGAAATCTACGCACCGCACTGCATCCTTCGCCCGCCCTGATTGTCGTTCAGTCTGAGCAAGATTTTTGGAGCCTGAAAGCCATGCTGTCCTACCGGACGGATCAGTGTACCACAGCTCAGTTGCATGGGCTCCGGCAGCGCATTCGGAACCATAGTCCTACAACCGCGCTGAGCTCTTTACTTTTAGGTCAAAATATGTTATTATAATTGCATACTGATTTCACAGCCAATAAAAAGGTTTCCTCTCAACTTTAAAGTCGAAATGCCACAAGTGTTATCCAACCAAGCGGCAAGCCATCCTCACTATCGCACCAGAAAAATGAACTTCTCCAGTGCATTGAAGCTTGAAGCCGCTTATCAATCGGAGGTGAAGATTTGTCTGTTTTTCTTGCAAGCAAAATCGCAGCTGTCTTTGTTTTGCTCTCCACAATCTTGGCGCAAGCCCAAGCGCCGAAATCTTGGGAAGAGATTTACAAGGAGTTCATGTTGAGTGCGCCATCATCACGCGCAATGCTTTATGACATTGACGCAGATGGAACTCCTGAGCTGGTGTCCCGTTCTCCCAAGCTGGCCGTACATGCCATCGAGGGCGGAAAGGCAGTCAAAAAGGCCTCCTTTGAAGAGGCTGGGTACTCTTTTGCCTTGCCAGCTGACAGCGCAGAGACCGGGCTGTATATTTTGTCAGCCAACTTGGACAAGCACAACTGCGTGATATCTAAGATAAACTCGGACTTCAAGATCGAGGAAGTCGGGTTGATTGAATGGAATGCCGACTTCAACTTTTCAACGGGAATACCTTTAGCAGAGACATTCTTCCTAAACGGGAAATCGGTCTCAGAGAACGAGTTCAGGGAGCAATCTCCTGTAGGAGACGCGCTTTCCATGCCGTTTGTCAAGAGCGCAGACGCAGATGCAACCAGCCACGCCATCGAGGCTCTGATCAACTCGTACCCGAACCAAGGGGGCAACCCTGAGTTCTACTACAGTTACATGCAAGGCCAAGGAATGACTTATACAGGCATGCACACGGATTACCCCAACCGAAGATTTGACACATTCCCGTTTCCAAATCTGAACCCCTTAAGCCTCCCAGAAAACTGCCTCCTTATGATAGACGGCACTCTTGTTCCTGAGGCAGGGCTTCTAACTTCAGGGGGAGAGCGGTATATCCCGATTAGCGTGGCTGAAAAGAAGTTGCCTTCATTTAAGGGCAACCTCAAGACAACAAGCATAGCTGGCAAAGATTATGTTGCCGCAAGCAGCCTGACCAGTCTTGTCTCTGGCTCAGACGTGAGCGACGCTTACGGTTCTCTCAAGATCCTAGCGATAGAATCTAAGAGCTTTAGCAGGAATTACTCAAAAGACTACGCTCTGGACATTTTGAGCAAAACCCGCAAAGCTGATATTGAGGCTGAGCAAAAACAGTTTCAAGAGCAAAACGGCCGCATCGATGAAAAACTGGAAAATGCGCGAACGCTTGAAATAAAGGCCGGGGCGGATCTAGGAAGGTACTATGTCTTCAGCATTCCTGGGACCTCCGCAACTTACCTCTTCAACTCGATTACAGGAGCGATTTATGGAGAGTCGCTTTACTGCGTCGCAAGCGCAATCCCTGGATTAGGCGACCTAGGCTTGCGAAGCGTAAGCAAACAAAGCTCTCTTAACCTCGGAGGAATGGCGGTCACGCCAAACGCCAAGCCTCTTCAAATCCGCTACGCGAACGGAACTCTTGAACAGTTTTCTGGCGAGTTCATTGGGCTTTTTCTCAATGGCAACATAGTTAAAAACGCAAATGTTGTCATTGAAAATGATCGCTGTCTCGTTCCCCTTAGGCTTATATCAGAATCCTTGGGCGCAACTGTGGAGTGGGACGAAAAAAGCCGTGAGGTGGCCATCAAGGATGGGGATCATGTTATAAGGCTAATAATTGGCAACCTTAGCCCTACTCTTGACGGACAAGAGATAAAGATCGATGTGGCGCCAAAGATCATAGGCGGTTACACCTATGTACCGTTGCGGTTCATCTCTGAGTCTCTTGGCTGTGACGTGGCTTGGTCAGACGGTTCTGACACCTGGCCCAGGTATATGCTGGGCATAAGGCACGCAATGATCAGCCGAATCGAGAATCCTTATAACACAACGAAAGAAAACGCCCTGGAAGACGCGAAATACGAGCTTACTTACGGTTACGGCGCAAAATACGAGATATACTTTCAAGACCTTTTTGAGTTGCCAAGCTCCCCGACCCAGGAAGAGAAAATCCGGCACATGATAACCAACCTAAGCTATATTAACGAAAATGACAGATTCTTTGCTTTTGATGTCGGCAACGGACGCCAAGTCTGGATTGACAAGCTCAGAGCAATGGATCCGTTGATATGGAAAAATGGAGAGGTTCAAACCTTTACCGTATTTTATAAGGGCTCCAAAGAAGCCATGGATATATTTGATTAGGAGCATATCCCAAAATCATATCCGAGGTGCCGTAAAAGTCCGGATGTTTGCTCGCAGAAGCCCAAGCAAACTAGTTGAAGCATTCGCCAGGACTTTTACGGCACCAATACGGAATTTTGGGATATGCACTAGGTAAGCAAATATATCAGTAAATAAATAAATAAATAAATAAATAAGAGCGGCAAGAGCCAGGGCGGATCGCCTTGGCTCTTTCTTGGCCTTCCAAATCAAAGCCAGAGTTGGGCGCAAGGCATCAAGCGCCCTTGGATCGCCGTATCATATTACATTTTTGTATCTATTCAGTCGCTCGTACGAGCAAGCATTCTCATATCGCCCAATCATGTTGATTTTCGGCCCGTTATGGCAATTATTAAATAAATTTCCCCTTTATTATAGCTGTCGGCATGAAACAATAAGCGTTTCTCCATCGTCTCTTATATAAGCGGACTACGCCCTTGCAGTCCGCCAGGCAAGCGGGCAAAGCCCGGGCAGTTGCGGCCTTTTGCGCTATCCTGAAGCTCAGCCTTCATGGACAGAATCCCGCAGCTGTGATAAAATTAGAGAAAGTTAAAGCTGGCGAACGCTTTGCTCATAATCCAAAAGCATGCGTGACTTTGGCGATTTGCCCTTTGCGTTGGGCAAACGCCATCATGCTTTTTTTGATTTTGAGATAGCAAAAAACCGCCAGCAAGACAGGGAAATGGGGAGAATGAAATGAAGACAGCTACAACAAAGGTCTGGGCCAGAGTGTTAGGGGCACTCCTGGCCATAGTGTCTGCGCTGGTTGCTTCTGTGACAGTGTCAGCCGGACAAAGCGAACTGTATCCTCCGCTGGAGCGCGAGTTCCTCAGCTGGTCCGATAAGGTGAGCAGCTACATCTTCGAGGGAGCCAACGGAGAGATATCCTATCTGGATGTCGGAGACGGGGAATCTCCACAGATCGCAATCCAGACGTTCGACAAAAACGCCGTTCTTGTATCCGAGAAGGTTTTGGCGAGCGAGCTCCCTAGGTTTGGCGGATTTTACAGCGGCCAGACCTACAACTACATCTCTTTTGGGCAGAGCAACACAGAAGAGAACGACAGGAAAGAGGTCGTGCGGATTGTCAAGTATGACAAGTCTTTCAACCGCATTGGCAGCGTCTCGGTAAACGGGCGCATAGGCGATTTTGGCAATGTCAGCTCCACGGAAGACGTCTTTTCCACGATCTACGTGCCCTTCGACTTCGCGCCAGGTCGGATGAGGGAAAACGGAAACACGCTAATCCTAAGCTTCGGGCGCACCATGTACGACAACGGCGATGATGTTCACCACCAGCGCAACTGCTCAATATTTGTAGACACTTCAACCATGGCTCTCGTGAATGAGAACATTCCGTACATGTCTCATTCCCTGGACAACTTTATCACCTTTGACGGCGATCTTCCGGTCTTTTTGCAGCTTGGGGACATGTATCCCAGAGGGCTCATGCTTTACAAGGCGAAGCGTTCCGAATACTTCTACAAGCTCCTTCCTGACGGCAGAGAGTCAAAGGCATGGGTGTCCGACTGGGGCTCCTACTTCGACTTTGACGGAGGCATAGATGACAGCCTGGTTCTTTCAAGGCTTACTTATGATTATGACGAGATCTTAGTCCACAGCGTCGGAGACAGCGGAGAGGTGTACCAGAACACAGGGCTTAGCGTAGGCGGCTTTGAGACAACCCAAAACTACTACCTGACCGTGGTTGCCGCTGTCAATTACCCAGCTAATATCGACAACAAAAACCAGCGCGAAATCAAAGCGCTTCTAGTCCCCAGGGACTTCACCGCCAATAGCGCGGTAAAGTCGGTATCCTTGAGGCAATACATCGGAACAAACCTGGCCTCTTCATCGCCAAGGCTGATCCGCCTAAATGATGACCTGTTCGCGGTCATCTGGGCTGAGTTCCAGCAAGACAGCTATGCTCCAAGAGGCTATATCGTTAAGCGCATCAACGGCAACGGCGACATTGTTGGCGATGCCTCGATCTTTAAAACTGAGGAAGAAGCTTATGACTCCCTCTATGGCATAACCCCCAAAATTTCTATCGACACGACAGGCGCCAGCTCTTGGGCTGTCTCTTCTTTGAATGAGGCCGCGAGCAATGGCTTGGCGACCGCTGAATTGATCAAAGCCTTCCAAGAAGCCACCTCACGCGCGGAGTTCTGCCGCGCGGCCATAAACTTCGTGGAAAGGTTCTATGGCAAGCCTATAGCGTTTGTTCTTGATGATCGCAACCTGGCAGCCAAGAGCTTCGCTGACACCAATGACCCGGCAATCGGCGCAGCTGCCGCATTAGGAATCACAAGCGGAACAGACGCGGCCAAAAACTTGTTTAGCCCAAATGAATCCTTGACAAGGGAGCAAGCGGCCGCAATGCTTACAAGAACCCTGACAGCAGTCAACAAGCCAGCGCAAGCGGCAAGCGTCGCATGGAAGGACGCTGACAGCATTTCAAGCTATGCCACTGAATCGATCAACACTGTTTACGCCGCTAGCGTCATGACTGGAACAAGCGTAGACCCGCCAGTGTTCAGCCCGAAAACAGCATATACCCATGAGCAGAGCGTATCCACTTTCCAAAGGCTCTGGAATTATGTTATCGCATCCCCTTCGTTAGGATCTTCTGTCGGAGGGTCTTCTCCCACTCCTGCGCCTACGGCGACTCCTAGCCCTACGGCGACTCCTAGCCCTGCAGCGACTCCAAGCATTGCAGTGACGCCTACGGCAACGCCTAGCCCAACGGCAACTCCAGCTCCCGAGGAAACCTCACCTTTGGCTCTTTGGGATTCAACCTCTTTGCACCGGGTATCCTGGAGTTCAGAAGGATCTGATTTTGCCTGGGAGCGCTCAGACTATCCGAATCTTGTTGACATAAGCGGGCTAAGGTATCTACCTGCCACCCATTTTGATTCAGCAGCGGAACTTGAAGCCTATATCAGCGAGGGTGACGCTCTCTTTGGCTTCAAGTCAGATCTTGCCAAATATGACTCCGCGTTCTTCAGCGAAAACAGGCTTGTGCTAATCTACGCGGAAGAATCCAGCGGCTCCGTCACCCATGAGCCGAGTGGCGCCAGCATCAAAGGCGATGGCCGTATGGACATCACAATCAACTGGTCTAGGCCCGAAATGGGAACAACCGACATGCTGGCAAGGTTTATAGCGGTTGAGTTCTCGAAGGCCAAGACTGCGGAGGTAAAAGGGTTTGAGGCCCATACCGAAGGAGTCTTGAATCAAGACTAGCGCGTGATCAACGAAATGCCAGAACAAGCAATAGTTCTTATACTGCCCCCAAGCGAGTTTCGCTTGGGGGCAGTTTTTTATTTGCGAGGAGCTCAGAACTCAGTTCGTGGTTTTCAAACTTTATTTATAAAGCCATATTATAAGCGTTATCTCGTTTTCATGCATATAAATTTAGGGTTGTTACAGGTTTCAGCGCATCGCATTCAGAGCATTTTATCCATAAAACGGCTCCCCATCCAAGCAAGTAGTTGTCAAAATCCGCTAAATGCATTGACTTTCACGTCGTAATTTGCTACAATGAGACAAGCAAACTATCACCCGAAGTACTAACGAGCAGTCGTACTGAGAATTTACGAATTTACTTACGTTTGCCTTGCGAGTGAAAACACGCGCATATTTTTAGCGCAGACATATTGGAGTGATTGCGTGGGAATAGGCGATTTCGCGCTTAGAGAGGGGAGCGTCAAGCTCTCCGACATCATACGGATACGGGATGAAGACTTTGGCGCCCTTGTTTTTAACACCGCTACTGGAGACACGCTTGAGGTGGATAACGCGGCGCGAGATTTCCTCCTGCGGCTCCGCAATGCTGGAGCGGTTGACACCAGCGTCTTTTCAAGCCGCAAATCCGAGAGGATTATCATATCAGAGCTGCTTTCTTTGGGGATAGCTGAGTTTTCGACTGACTTGGCACCAAGATCGATAAGCTTTGACGGGCCGCAAGAGCCAATACCTGTTAAATCCGCCATTCGTGTCCTGTCCGCTCCAGAAACCGTTCACCTGGCGGTGACATGCAAATGCGAGGAAGACTGTCCCGACTGCTACATGAAGCGCCACAGGCGCTATATTGGAGAAGAGCTCGGCACGTCAAGCATGCTGAAAGTCATTGACGCTATCGCTGACAGTGGTGCCTTCCAGCTAGCCATAGGAGGGGGAGAGCCTTTCCTGAGGCCTGACCTGGACTTGATCGCAAGCCATGCAAGCGACAGGAACCTGGCCGTCCATGTAACCACGGGACAGCTCGATATAAATAGCAAAAGCAAGAACGCGCTAAGATGCGCAAAGAGCCTGCATATTGGGCTTCGCTCAGAAGAGCTTATAGCAAATCCAAAGAAAACCGTAGCAAAACTGGCCTCTCTCATAGAGCGGGCGGGCGTCATGAACATAGGCGCAAACCTGATCATGACGAGGCTCACTCTAAAAAATTCAGACCGAATATTGGAGCTATTGCTTGGCTGCGGGCTTAAGCGGATTATTTTTTTGCGGTACAAGCCTATGGGAAACAAGGCTAGGTTTGAAAGCGAAAACCCGAGCCCTCCTGAATTGCGGGAGTTCTCGTCATGGCTGTTAAACGCGAAGCGCCAAAACCCTGAAGTCATGATTCGAGTTGACTGCGCGGCGGTTTTCACAATGCGGGATCTGGATCCCCTGAGGGCGGCTCGATCTGGCATAAGAGGCTGTGTGGCCGGAGACAGGATCATGTTCGCAGCTCCTGACGGATCCGTCTATCCCTGCTCCCAGCTAGCCATGCCTGAGTTTAGGGCCGGGAATCTATTGTCAGACTCGTTTTCAGACATCTGGCATTCCGCTCCGATTGCCAGAACCCGGTGCTTCAAGGAAAGCGAGGCTTTCATGAAAAGCGTCTGCGGGAGCTGTCCAGCCGGCCCGTTTTGCGGAGGCTGCCGCGTGTTTGGCGAAGGCGGATTTGGCGCCGAGCCTGTTTGTCCCCTTTAAAACAAAAAAAATATATATATCAAAATTTCAAGGAGGCACGCTTTGCGCGATAACCTAAAAAACGTAGTTCAAGATCATCTGGCGCTTCTGCGCAACATCGAACCGGATCAGCTGAAAGCCTTTGTAGCGGACTACTTAAGCCGAGACTTGAAGTTCAAGGCCTTGTTCAACAAAGAGTTCAAGTCCGCGCCTGGCGCTGAAAACAAGGGCTCTGACTCGCCCGCGATCTCAAGCAAACCCAAAGGCTTCGATCTGCAATCGCCCGCAAGGCCAGCCTTTGACGCGGCCAAAAGCCTATACGAAAGCTTGATCTCCCTCAGCGCCCAGGATGCCTGGCTATGCCTTGACGTAATAGACAACATATCAGATCTGGCCAATACCCGGGATGACCGGGTCTACATCTACGACAGCTGCCTGGAGCTGTTGGAAAACAAGCCTATCGCTGATTTTGACTGCGAAACCAAGTTTCTGGGCATCTGCGCCAACCTTCTGGCAAGAGAAAACCTCAGCGGGGGCCAGGCGGCGCTCTCCATGCATGAGAGCAAGCCTTTGGGCGAAAAGTTCTTGAAGCTGCTGTTCGAAAGAACTGAAGCCTTGGAAGCTCAGGCGAAAAGCGCGGATCAGCTCCACTTTATCTCAGCCAAGTATGAGATCGCAAGAAGCCTTCAGGACAAAGACATTTCTGAAGACATGTGCCTAAAAGCCCTGGCCTTTGGAGTTGACACGCAGAAATGGCTTTTGAGGCTCTACGGCTTGTACCAGGAAAAAGGCTCAGATCTCCAGATGGCCCCAGTGGCTGAATCAATCCTCTTTAACGGAAGGCCGGATTTCTACGGCAAGCTGAAATCTCACCTGCAAATTCTTGGGATCTGGGAGAAGGAACGCTCAGACTTGATAGACAGATGCGCCCAGCTGCCTCAGTACCTAGAGATCCTGGAAAACGAGCAGGCTTGGGACAAGCTCATGCTCCAAGTGCGCAAGCGCCCAGATCTCATCTACCAATACGGCGCAATGCTTTCTGACCATAACCGCTTGCTGGTCAAGACCATATTCAACACAACGATTCTTGATGAAGCCTACAACTCAACCAAACAGGAAAACTACGCGTCAGTTTGCCAGCACCTGGAAGCGTTCCACGACGCGGGATTTGCCGCAGAGGCCATAGAGTTAGCCCGCAACACAAGGGAGACCTTCAGGCGCAAATCGCCGTTTGTAGACGAGCTGACCAAGTTTGTGAACAAAGTTTCAAAATAAGAAAAATAAAATAAAAAAATAAAAAACAAATAATAAAAAAATTAGGCTCAGGGCATGCCGCCCTGAGCCTTTTTATCCCGCGCTACTCAAAAGCCTTCCCGCCCGCTCCCGCAAACACGCTCTTAATTCCTATGTGCTCTTGCAGGCCCTCGACAAACTCCTGGGCGTTCAGGGCAAAGTTCAGAGTCTTTGTCTCTCCGTATTCAGCGTAGTATACGATGCAGCCCTTTTCCTCAATGACAGAAACGTTTGTGATTTTGGAAATGCTTATCCTGCGCATGAATATGTTCCCCTTGATCTTCTCTTCGGAATCGTATAGATCAATGTTTTTCCTTGCCTTTTTCTTTATGGATGCCTTGGTTTGCATCAAGCACAAATCTCCAAGGTCGATCCAGACATGGCAGTTCTTCTTGTTCACTTTATATGTCTGGTAGCTCTTTGGAAGCATTGAAGAAGGATAGGCTGAATTGATCAGCTTGGATATCTTTTCAAACTCGTCCGATTGCTTGCTTTCCAAGCTTGAGCGGGAAAGTATCGAAACGCATATCTGCAAGAAAAGGCCTATCACAAACGCGAAAAACATTCTCGTCAGGTATCCGGGCAACTTGTCGAACCTCTCTACATCCACAGAGCGGGACAGGGTGATGTCAGACTCAAAGTCGTAATTCTCATAGTCGTAAATTTGCGTTGTAAGCGTCACCAGCAAGGACTCATAGTCCCTAAACACCTGTTCGTACGGCTCTTTCAGCGTATTCGTATAGGTGTCATTCCCATAGCTTATCATGGGCTCGCCATTTACGATAATAAATGTCTCAAACCTTTCGTATCCCCTGTCCTTGTCTTGCGCTGAGTACAAGACATAGTTGATTATGGGGCGGTTTCCGAAAAGCTTGTCCAGCTCTTCGCTCTCGTCAGTGATTTTGCCGTCATCAGTATATGTGTAGTTGTGCTTTAGGACATAAGTTTTAATGTCTTGTATCTTAAATGAAGCTGGATGCTGAAGGTAACTAGGTATTTTTTGCGCGGCGCCAATAGCTTGAATCCTCCTGAAACCCAATTCTCCCACTTTGCTAATTCCGACCACAAAGAATATCAGGACTATGATCCACATAACCCATGTCGCCAACTTAATCAAGCTTGCCTTAGATTCGCTGCTCAGCTTCATCACCATCCTTTCATATGCGCGTGAGCGGAAGCTCACAGGCAATGTTCGTTAAGTGCATATCCCAAAATTCCTAAAGAGGCGCAGCGAAAGTCATCGCGATGCTTTAACAGTGTTTGCTCGGGCTTCTGCGAGCAAACTTGCGTGACTTTCGCAAGCCCTAAAATAAATTTTGGGATATGCTCCAAGAGCGCCCTACATTAGCCTCTCGCGAAGGCTCTCGACAAAATCCCGGGCTTTTTCGTCGAAAACCAAAGTTTTCGTCTCATCCATCTCTTTGTAGTATGCCAAATATCCCTTTTCTTCATCAAAGGAAAAATCGATTATGTTCTGCAGACTTATCCTTCTGGCAAAAATATTCATCTTAAATTTTTCTTCTGTGTCATAATCCTCAGCTTTCACGCTTGCCCTTTTCAGGAGTGATCCCTTGGTTTGCATCACGTACAGCGC
Organism: Clostridiales bacterium; assembly: GCA_031270945.1. Classification (GTDB taxonomy): domain Bacteria; phylum Bacillota; class Clostridia; order Lachnospirales; family WQUN01; genus JAISWZ01. The sequence goes on from JAISWZ010000132.1 coordinate 67,644, forward strand.
ATTACTTTGAATCCATGCATAGCACTTCTTCTTGTTGATCTTGTATTCTCCATAGCTCTCAGGGAGCATGTGGGACGGGTACATGCGCTCAATCAGGTCTATGGCAGCTTCCTGCTTGACGCCAAAAGCTCCGAATTTCTGCTGGGATCCAGGCTTGCGATTCGTGTTTGCGAGTTTTTTGGATCTAGTCGCCAAATAGGCAACCTGCGAAACAATGGCTGCAATTAGGATGATTGAAATCATCCTAATCTTCATAGCCACATTCAGGTACGCGTCCATTTCAGTAGCCGTGACCATAGAGATTACATCGTATTTCGGCCCTTCCGACTCGAGGATCACCTTGTTCACGGTGGATGCGACAAGTTCCTTAAAGCTTTTGTCGGAATAGCTGAACTGAAGCTTTGTCGCGCTGCTAGCGGACTCTTCAGCGGCAAAAGAGGCCATTGGCTCTCCGTCTATAAATATGAACCCCTCAATCACCAACCGGTATTCAGCCGTGTCCGCTGCGTACAAAATATAGTCGATCACGGGTTTTTTGGACAATATACTGGTTAGCCTTTCGGATTCTGCGGTAACCTTGCCGTTGTCGGTGACCTTAAAGTCATCCCTGATCACAAGCGAGAACATTTCCATTAGCCGCAATGAATCAGGATGCAGTAGATACTCCCTGATGTTTTGGTACCTTCCTATGTTTTGCGCTTTTGTCACGCTCAGTTTCCCGGCGGTTTTAAGCGCAGCACAGATTAAAAGAGCCAGCAGCGCCCAAAGCAGAATTAGCCAGATTTTAATTCCTGTTCTCAACGCGCTTGCCATTGCCAGCACCGCCTTGGCTTTCTAGTCTCAGATCCATCACCGGCCAACCATTGCGATCCTCGAAAGGCTGCTCAGCCTTGTCCTTGCTCGATTCGCCAATAAACCTGATCTGCTCTTTCAGGCTTTCGATAAACTCTCCAGCGTCAAAGTCAAAAACCAAGGTTTGAATGCTTCCGTATTCATGGAAGCGCACTATATATCCGTATCCTTGAACAAAATCAAATTCGGTTATCAGCCCTACATGAAACATTTTCATATACATGCTTCTCTTGATCAGCGCTTCGCAGTCCAACCCCTCAGTGCTATCCTTTGCCCTCTTCTTCAGGGACTCCTTGGTTTCCATTATGCAGAGCTTCTCCGCCTCAACCCAGACGTGGCACTCAATATCGCTCAGGCTTTCAAAGGCTTCGACTCTTTTGAGCGTAACGTTCTTGCAGCATCCCTGAGACTGAGGCAAAAGATCTTTGGGATAGCCTATTTCTATCATGTTCATAGCGTGATCATACAAGGTCGGCAGCGCTTTTGCAATTTTCCTCCTAGAATGGATCGAATACACGATGGTCACTCCAAACGCGACAACCAGCGACATCAGCAATGATATTACATAGGCGGGCCCATTGCTGTATTTGTCAAAATCCCATTTCATAATCACCAAGCGGTCAACATCTCCTCTGAACGCCTCGGCTTGAAGCACCTCATTCAGCGTCCTGACCGTCAGCGAATCCAGATCATAAAACATATCAACGTACTCTTCCTTCGCCGTTTCAGAAAAGCCTTTTGATCCATAGCTTATTATCGGCTTGCCGTCCAGTTGAATAAACGTCTCATCCGTGCGGTAGTAACCCGCTTTGCGGTTGATTTCCCATTCTCTTGAGCTAGCGGAGTATACCGTGTAAGTGATCAAAGCACCCCTCTTGAAAAGCTTGCTTAGCTCAATGGACTCATCAGTTTTCCTTCCTTTGTCAGTAATGACCAGATCTTTTTTGGGGGTGATTGCGTAAACCTTGCTCAGCTCCATTGAAGCAGGATTTTCAAGGTATTGGCTTACGTTTTTGGCTGCGGACATCGCTCGGTACCCATTCGCTTTCAAGCCCATAACCTGTCTTGCTGAAGCAGAAAAATATACGATAACCACAGACCACATTACGCATACCAGTCGCTTGTTGAGGTCTATGACTCATCAACTCCTTATATTAAGAGCATATCCCAAAATTATATCCGAGGCACCGGAAAAATCCGACGTTGAAGCATTCGCCAGGATTTTTCCGGTGCCATTACGGAATTTTGGGATATGCACTAATAAAAAACACTGTTTTTCCTAACGCACGTCTTTATTTAAGCATAACTCAAGCATTTGTCTGTAGCTGCAGCTGCCGCTGCATGCTCTCGACAAAATCCTGGGCGCTCTCGTCTATAACCAAAGTCTTCAAGCTGTCGAGCTCCCTGTACTTGAGAAGGTAACCTTTTCCCTCAACTAACTCAACATTGGCAATAGAGCTGGCGCCGATGTTTCGCCTGAATATCTTTTGCTTGACCTTTTCCTCTGTGTCGTACATCTCCATGTTCTTGGTCGCCTGCTTCTTCAAAGAAGCCTTGGTCTGCATGACGCACAAGGTGTCATACCCAACCCAGACATGGCACTTCTTCCTGTTCACGCTAACCGTCTTGTAGCTCTGTGGAAGCGCTGAGTCCGGATAGGCGAAGTCAACCAGGCTGTCAATAATCTCTTGCATTATAGGCTTGGATATTCCTGTCCTTCTCCGCCTGAACATTGAATAGGCGACGTTTATGGCAAGAACCATAGAAAAAACAAAAAATGTCAATTCCACGTAAGTTGGCAAAAATAAAAAGTCTTGAATGTCTTCCCTGTCTAACTCATTAACGCTAGCCCCGTAAGTCTCAGGGTTCATGGCGATGTCAAAAAGCGTTCCAACCGCGAACAGAGACTCTTTCCCGAATTCAGGCGACACAACGCTTGGATTCCCTTCGCTGTCTGTAACGCTAGCAAAAGGCTCGCCATCAATCAATATGAATGTCTCGTGCCCCAAATATCCGTCAGCGGCGCGAGCAAAGTACATAACGTAGGTGATCAGCGGCTTGTCTTCCAAAATCTTGTTTATCACATCAGAGTCCTCAGTGTCCTCCCCATATTCCGTGAAATGGAAACCCTCTTTGAGAACGGCAGTGCTTATTGAGTAGATGTACAGTGAATCCGGGTCTTGAAGATGCTTCTTTATGTTTTTCGATTCATGAATGGCTCGCATGCTATCCATGCTATAGTTCCAAACCGTGCTTACGCCAGCTGCAAACATCCACAAGACGACGCACCACAATAGCATTATCGGAGAAATCCTGGCTTTTCGCTTTGGCGCCTCCATGCCGTTTCCCTCTTTCTCTTTTGTGTTTTGGTTTAGCGCATATTCCGAAAAATCCTGCAGTTGCCGGCGGCATAGCGCCGGCTTGAGCGCTCTCAGTTTTAAAAAGAGGGCGAAATCGCCCTCTTTTTTGTTTTCCCAGCGCCTAGCGAGCGCCCCGCCTGACTAGATATGCTTTTCTTAGAGATCCCAAAATGTATTCCATGGCTTGAAAATTTCGGGTGTTTGCTCGCAAGCATCCGCCAGGAATTTTTCAGCGCCTGGGATATGCACTTATAAGTCTTCTTACCATATTTATCGGCCTTATGCCGTCATCCGTCACATATCTCCGTTATGCGACATGTTCAGTCTTACAATTCAGAATATACCACAAATAACTCATTTGCGCAAGCTCTGATAACGCAAAAAGCCGCGCTTTCGCGTGTTTGTATTTCTTTCCAGGTCAAGCATGTTTTTCTATATGTGAAAAGAGTTGCGCTTTACGCTCAACCCAGTCGCTGAGATAAAGCGCTGAATCTGCGCTATTGACATTTTTTCTTAAAATGGCTATAATCATGCTGTCAAACGCAAAGCATCCCGCTCAACTCTGCAGCTCTAGACATGCATAGGGAGGTTCCACTTGAAGATCTATGAGTTTAAAAAAAGCTTCGCCTCTGATCGCAGCTCATCATCATACGAATTCCTGGCAGTTGACAAGCCGCTGACCAAGAGCGGCATCGCGGCTGTGTCCAGGTTTACAGATATCGCTCCAACCCCCAGGCGGGCAACAATGTCCCATGACTTTCCTGGCGGCTGGGAAAAGCTGATAACCGACTACTATGACATCATGTACCTCAATTCCAAAGGACGATACGTCTTTGCCATAGCCTTCGAAGCTTCGGATGCCCAAAGGTTCGAGTTGAAGAGCTACCTCTTTGACAGCGGCAACGACGAAGGGATAAGCATGGCGCTCAGGGGCTCCAGGACTATCCTTATAATCAAGTGCAGGCTCGCGCCCGACTACTTTGTTGACGAGGACGATTTTGAGGATCCGGATTACAGGGAAGAAGAAGTCAACGACGGCTATGATGACGTTGAGGATGATGAAACCGAAGATAAAATCGATAAAGAAGATAAGTTCGAGAAATTCGAAGATAAATTCGATAATGCAAGCGTTGACGGCTACGATGATGTCCCTGACGATTTTCTTGAAGAAGCCCCGCTAACCAAAAACACTCTGCTAAGGCTCTTGTGCGAGCTCAGAGAGCAATTGGTAAATGGCGACTGCAGCTCTCTCTACTCCTTCTGGGAAACCTACGCCGATGAGGACGACCCTGACCTGGTATGGCCGCCTTTCCCTGATCAACCCCCGATGGCAAACCTTGTATCCCTGGAGCTTGCAGGCATGCTGGATTTCCTGGGATAGAGCCATTTGGGGACATGCCTTGCGCTTGTGTTCATCCCAAACCAAACCAATGCGAGGTATCCAAATGGAAGACACAAGAAAGCTCTTTGAAAACTATGACACAAATGAACTCCTGGACTTTTTGGCAGAAGCCATTCGCTTCGATGACGAGCTCCGAGAGAGATTCCGGATTCGGTTCGAAGAGCTGGACTATAAAAATGACTTGAAAAGAGCAAAGTCCTCGCTGGCTTCAATCTATAGGGAAGCGGAGAAGCAGTGGCGAAAGTTTTATGACAAATGCGCTTACGTTGACACAAACGCGCTTTCTGCCGAAGTCAGCAAGAGGGCGGAGCAAGGCCACATCGAGTATGCCTTCAAGGTAGCCGAGATGCTCTACACGGCTGCAACTGATCATCTTTCGTTTCAAGTCGACGACGAAATGAGCTTAGAAGCCCATAGTTGCGTGCACCGCATGACCTACATCGCAGAGCGCGCAACCCGCCCCGAAGACAAGGCCTACATTTTCAGCCGTTGCCTGGAGCTTTCCTATGACGACAGCGGGCGAAGCTACTACGAAGCTTTTGACCTCGATCTGCTAGGCGCATGCGCTTTCCTTGCAACCCCAGAAAACCGGGCCCAGCTTGAGCAAACCCTGGACACATTAGAGACTGAGAAGGCAAGAAAAGGCATGGCTCCAATCCGATATCAAGTCATGCGAAAATTTGATCCTCCTGAAGTCGTAAGAGACTTCGTAAAGCAAAACCTTCACGACCCCGAACTCTGCAAAGTCGCCCTATCAGATGCCATGGCCGCAAAAGACTATGACTTGGCGGAAATCTTGTGCAACCACAATCTGGTCTCAGACGCAGGCCGTTATGACAAGGACAAGCTCATTCATCTTCACACTATCAGCGTATCCAGAAACGATAACGCCAAGCTGGCGGAAATATCAAAAAGGCTCATGCTTATGGGCTATAATTATTTCGAATCCCTAAAATCCGCCTTGCAAGCGCTGGGCACTTGGGAGAAAACCCGCCCTTCCATCTTAAAGCAGTTTTCCTCTGCTCAATATTTTCCAGAAATCCTGATCGCCGAGGGCGAATGGGCTATGCTTCTTGAGAAGGTCAAGGCGAATCCAAACAGCTTTCTTTACATCCACGGCAAGGCGCTTGCCAAGCATTACAGGGATGACGTCCTGAATCTGTACCGCCAGAGCGTCACCGATGAAGCTGAGCACTCCAGCAAGGAAAGAGAGTACAGCTTCGCATGCAAGTGCCTGTCGCAGTTCGCTGAGTCAGGCTATCCCGAAGAGGCGGCAGAGCTTCGTGATCAGTTGCTGGCGAAGTACAAAGCCAAGAGAACGTTCACAAAGTTGCTGAAGGAGCTGAAATTTTAGAATAAAATAAAAAATAAATAAATATATAAATATATAAATAAATAAATAAATAAATAAATAAATAAATAAATAAATAATAAATAAAAAACAACATCAAAAAAGAGGGCGAAACCGCCCTCTTTTTATATTTTCCTATATTGCCTCTTCCAGCGTCAGCTTCTCCAGCTCCGCGTTTATCTCTCTTTCGCGCTCGTTGATCTGGAGCGACTTGTTGTACTTGAAGTACTCATCGCATCCGTATGACGCAATGAACTTCGAGCTGTAGTAGTCTATCGTAAGGTCTGTCACCATCAGCGTCATCTCGTGCCCTTCGCCCAGGTTGTTGAAGATGAACTGGAACGCGTTTTCCAGCCTCTTCTTGATCTTCTGCGTTTCCGCGTCATGGGCTTTGGCCTTCTTGGAGTAGTCTGAGCTTACGGCCTTGAACGTCTCCTTGGCCGCGAACACCTTCTGGTATTCATTCAGCATCGCCAAGGTGTTCCCAAGTATGTGCTTGTTGTCAGGATCCAGCGTGTTTGCCGCTTTCAAGCTGTTGAGGCGGGAGCTGTGCTTCTCGATCTGCTTCTCGAAGCTCTCCTGGCTAGGCGACTCCCTCACAGCCCTGAGAGAGGTCACCATGTTGCTAAGTATCTCAAACTCTCTCATGTGCGCCTTAATCTCTGACCTCAAAGGCTCAACCATAAGGCCCATGAAGGACAGCCTCTCGTCGAACTTGGCGTTTTTGAGCTTTGCTCCCACCCCAGCTGGCGCTTTTCCGTCAAGGATTTCCTTGACTTTGTAGTAGTCCTTGTACTTGGAGTAAAGAGCGTAGTACACAGCAAACTTCTTGGCGGTGCTAGGCCTTCTGAGATACTGAGAGATCAGGGGCTCGTCCACATCTATCCCTTCATCCTCGCAGAGCTTCATCGCCTCCGACAAGTCTGTCCAGCCTCTGGCCGTGACGTACTCCTTGCCTTTGACAGTAGTCTCCATAGCATAGAACTCGCTCTCGCCGTGGATGTCCAGGTAGGAGATGATGGATCCGTGGATGCCAGCGCTAGAGGCGTATTCCCTCCAGACCTTGTAGTCGCTGGCTACATCCAGAATCTTCAGCCTGTCCAGCGTAACCACGTCAAACTCTCGCACGGATCTGTTGTACTCCGGCGGGTTCCCTGCCGCCGCAACAACCCATCCCTCTGGCACTTTGCAGCGGCCAAACACTTTGTACTGCAGGAACTGCAGCATTGCTGGCGCCAGAGTTTCCGAGACGCAGTTGATCTCATCCAGGAACAGGATCCCCTCGCTCATTCCGCTGGCCTCGATTGACTCATAGACTGACGCTATGATCTCGCTCATTGTGTATTCGGAAACATCGTATTCCTGGCTTCCGTACTTCTTCTTGGTTATGAACGGCAACCCCAGAGCGCTCTGCCTTGTGTGGTGAGTCATGCTGTACGCCACCAAAGCTATCCCAAGCTCTCCAGCCACCTGCGCCATCACTTCGGTCTTTCCTATGCCAGGAGCGCCAATCATGAAGATGGGCCTCTGGCGCTCGATTGGGATCTCGTATCCTCCAAGCTTGTTCTTCTTCAAGTAAATCTTTACCGTGTTCTTGATCTGAGTTTTTGCTTCCTTGATATTCATCTCTCGGCTCCTTTAGCGCGCATCCCGCCAAATCCGTTGGTTGGCATTAACTCGGGATACGCTTTAAAATCATAGTTTAAATTGATTTTGTTTAGTCCTAAATCTGCATGCGTGCTCCAGCCGCTACAGCTCCAAAGGCATCGCGCTTTCGCCGCCATGCTTCCTGTAAAGCAGATCCATCAGCTTAGCCACCATTACAGTGTCCTTGCGGTTCCTGGCGTCTGCCAAAAGCCATTCCATCTTCTTTGGGCTTATCAGGCCCGCTTCTCCATAGAAGCTTATGGCATTCAAGTCTTTCTTGTCTATCACTAGATCGTGAAACTTCTTCCACGCATAAGCCTTGTACTGCCTTTCCCTGACCCAATCCAGATCTATGGGGAACAAAATCCTAAATATCGCCGCTTTCAAATAGCAGTCTTCGTTTTTGGCGCTCGCTATCATTCTGTCGTAAGCCATGAAGTTCAGGCCGTTTTCATCAGCCAAAACCAACCCAAAGTCCTCAAGGCTGCCCTCTTGGTTGAACAGGACAAATTTCAGCGTGTCTATGCCATCTTTTTGAGCCCGGACGATGACCCAATTTTCTCTCAGGCAGCCATAAAGGGACGCTATAATGTTTGTCTTGGCTGGCAAAGCGCTTTCTTCCATGATCACTTCATCTATGCCCTGCAAGCTTATGGCGCCATTTGCCAGAAAAGAAAGCTCTCGAGGAAGCTTCAGCTTTCCTCCAGCGCCAAGCTCCAGATCCGGCATGGCCCCTGCTTCTATCTCTCTAACCGAGTCCGGAAGGCTGGCTTTTGCGCTGCATCCGTAAAACGCGTTCTCCCCTATCGTTTCAACTTCGCTTGTCCCAAAGCTTATCTCTTTGATGTCAGCGTTGAGAAGAGCGCACCTCTCAATCGTCTCTAGCTCATCCGACATGACCAGCTTTTTGCACTTGAGGTTTTCCAGCGCCCTGACCCCTATTGTTTCTACGTCGCTTGGCAGTTTCAATACATCCTGTATCGCGCTTGCCTTGTATCCTATCAAGGTCCCATACTCGACTTTCAGCATGAAGACACCCCTTTTCAGCCGCAAGCCCGCAGGGCTTGCGGCTCTTCGCAAACCCCGGATACGCTCTTTAGTGCATACCCCAAAATTCCGCAAGTGGCGGCGATGCTTTAACGCGTGACTTTCGCAAGCCCTAAGATTAATTTTGGGATATGCTCTTACTTCAAGTCTTCCTCATTCATCAAAAACTTGATGGCCCACGGCGGAAACTTGCAATAATTCGGATCTGGCTCTTCCATGAATATGAAGGCGGTCTTGCACTGCGGAGGGCTGGATGGAAAGTCTCCGTATCCGTCAGTGAAGTAGACGATGCCCTTCAGATCCAAAATCTCGCCTTTCTTCTCAAGATCCGCGACGTAATTAAAGACAGGCCTGAAATCAGTGCCTCCAAATCCGCTGAGCTCAATCCCGTGGCTTAATAGTTCTTGAAAATCCTCAGCGTTTTTTATGACCAGATCAGACTGCACTGCAGCGTCGCACTGGATAATGTGAATATTTGCCCTTGAAATGCTTGCGCTTTGAAGCAGCGAGCAAGTCTTTGACACGAACTTCTGCACCAGCCTTCCTTCGCAAGAGCCAGAGGTGTCAATGGCTATCACAAAATCCTTTACCATGTTTATCTCTTTGTATTCCAGCGGCTCGATCAAAGGCATTTTCTTGTAGAGCCCCAGCCCGTATGTATAGAAAATGTAATCGAACTCGTCGTCATTTACAAGCATTTCTTCAGAGAAGACCATGAACTGCCTCAAAAAGTCATTGTAGGTCATGGTATCCCGCTTGATCGAAGAGAGGTTTTGCTTTATGCTGTCCGGAAGATCGCCTTTCATGAATTCCGTTATCTCAAGATCCGCCTGAATGCCAGCCTTCTCCCAGAAGTCGAAATCCCTGGCGCCGCTATTGTGGCTCAAGCCTCCATCGTCTTTCTGACCAGAGCCTTGGTTGCCATCGCTGTCTTCATCGCCATCGCTGTCTTCATCGCCATTGCCATCGCCATCGCCGTCTTCATCGCTATCGCCTGAGCCTCCGCGAGGCTTTGGATTCTCCTGGGGGCTGTCCCCTCCGCCATTTTCGTTATCTTGCTCGTCTTGGTCGTTATCGTCTTCTTGTTCGTTTTTATTGCTGCTGCTTCCCCCGCTTGCTGGCGGCTTCTCTTTCGGGCGCCACAAAGTGTGATCATCCCGCTTGAAAATTTCTTCAAGCCTCCTGATCTCTCTTTCATTCGCGCCCCCGCTCTTAAGCCAGACATATAACTTTTCAGCGTTGCAGTACCCCAGCTTAGCCTTTATAGCCGCAACTTCCGCAGCCTCCCTTGGGTCAGCCGCCGTAGCCGAGAACTTGTCCCCAAGCTCCAGTATCACTGACTCAACCGCTATGTCCGTCGCCAGATCCCATAGCCTTGGCTCTAGCCTTGTTATGTTGAACAAGTGGTTAAACAGGCAATGCAGAACCATGTGAAAATAGATCCTGGGGAAATTTTTGTTCCTGTACTCCCTGATAGCAACTGCCGGATTATAGAGCACATCCCTGCCGTTTGTGCCTATGCCTTGCATCTCTTCAAGCGGCATGCTGTCCAGGTAGCCCATGGCGCCCCCAAGAAACTTGTAGCCAATAGTCAGGGAATTTCTAGCCAATGCGAATATCTTGTCGCATACCCTGATTATCTGTCCATTCATGTGTTCACCTCTATGTTTGATGCTTAAAACACATATCCTGATTCTGCCGTAACAACCATCGACCAATAAAACAGGATTTAATCAAAGCCTTGATTTCATGGCATTTAGGAAGTTTTTACGGTAGAATCATATCCTAAAACTTAGATCATGCTGCCAAAAAAGCATGGTGCCGCATAACAGTCTAGTGCAAGCGATCCCGCGAAAAAAGCCGCGCTTTTTGCTATGCTGCCATGGCCGCTCGCAAGCGCTACCCAGCGTTCGTACAAGCGTATCATCAGAAATCATAACATCAGAAAGCGTATTGCTCAAGAGAAGCGTTTCTAGAATCCATAAAGGAAATTTGCTGGGACGAAAAGCGTCTTCATAAAAACCACGTTAAGCAAGTATAGCACATATCGTTGCATTAATAAAGACCTTAGACCGAGATTCGCGCTTTTTCGGATAAACGCTTTGCGCAAGCCAAGCGCTATCCTTCGCCCTTAGTATATCCCAAAACCCGCAAAGGCGCCGTAAATCCTGGCGAATGCTTCACAGCGCTTGTTTCGGGCGTGGCGAGCATGCTTGGCGAACTTCCAAGCTTCGGAATAAATTTTTGGACATGCGTTGACTAAGTTGCATGCGTGCGTGCCTTTTGAGCCGTGAATTTATGGTAATCCTATTACGCTAAATCAGATTCATATGCGCCGATTGCATGCATTGGATCGACTATATGTTCAATTCAAAGGGCAAACCTTTCCTACGCAAGTTGAACTGGCATAAGTTTTGCTTACGCTCGCGAGCCGCCGCTCGCTGGCATAACCAAGTTGCTTGACACGGCAACAAGCCTTTTTTTAACAGGCAGCAAGTTGACTGTTGAAGTATAAGCGGTGCCATTAGGCACCACACCCCGATTCGGGTTTGACCTGCCTTTCGTTTTCCGTCCCTGTCCTGCTTTATCCATCCCTGCCCTGCTTATCCCATCCCTGCCCTTCCAGTCCCAAGCCTCGACTTGCCAAGCCTGAATCAACCCTATGTTCGATTTTACCACGTCAAAAGAAAACATGCAAGAGAATTTCAAAAAAACTTATCATCCTTCTTTTTCCATCTATGCGTGCCTTGTCCTGAGCGCGAGGTCAGGTATCCCCGTCTACACTTAGCCGTTTGACTAAAACCCTTGCATTAAAGGGATTTTGCTGTTTATCCTGATTTTTTATATTTAATTTTCCTTTCAGCCTGCGTGCATGTTTTGCATTTTAGAGGCATATCTCACATCATTTGGCAAGCGGTTTGGAGAGGCGCTCGATGATCGACTCAAGATCCTATAGTGCTGAGATAGCTAGTCTGCAATTCTGTATGACTTGATTGGTTAGGCCTTCAGGCCTTTAGATCTTTAGATCTTTAGATCTTTGGTTCTTTGGGTGAAAAGCTCTTGTGATTGCTTCAAATCTATGCCCTTATCCTTCAACCCAAAATGGACTGATACGCACAAGGACGTCAATGATTTATAGCATTCAGAGGAAAAGGCTCAGTCAAGGGATTTATCATAATCGTGATGACATCCAGAGCCATGAACCTCAGTCTTCACAGCCGTTCAAGAGTCATGACGCCTGTTCTGCCAATTAAGCCTAGGCATCCAGCCACGCTAACGACCAATTTTCTAGAAATGGCGGTATCATGGGATCAGTCGCAATCGAGCCACTGAATATAAGTAGCCATGTTACAAGCGACACGACATTAGTTATATGCCGAAAAGCTCATGTTTTCAGGGTTTGTTTCAAGGTTCGCTGGAGTGAACCTTGCATCGAGAGTTTTGAGGGCTTCTATTGCAAGAATCCGGTCACAAGGACGTCAACGATTTATAGCGTTCAAAGGAAAAAGGCTCTATCAAGGGATTTATCATAATCGAGATGACATCCTGAGCCTTGACCCAGAGTCTTCAGAGTTGCTATGCCTATTTGAGCCTGGGCGTCTGGCCACGCAAACGGACAATTTTCTAAAAATGGCGGTATCATGGGATCAGTCTCAATCAAGCCACTGAATATAAGTAGCCGGGCTATAGGCAACACGACGTTAGTTATATGCCGAAAAGCTCATGTTTCAGGGGTTTGTTTCAGGGTAGCTAGAGTGAACCTTGCATCGCGAGTTTTAAGGGCTTCTATTGCAGAGCTCAGGGTAGAAGGATGCCAATGATTTATAGCGTTCAAAGGAAAAGGCTCAATCAAGGGATTTTTCATAATCGAGATGACATCCATAGCCGTGACCCAGAGTCTTCACAGTTGCCATGCCTATTGAGCCTTGTCATCCAGCCACGCAAACGGCCAATTTTCTAGAAATGGCGGTATCATAGGATCAGTCGCAATCGAGCCACTGAATATAAGTAGCCGGGCCATAGGCAACACGACGTTAGTCATATGCCGAAAAGCTCATGTTTCAGGGGTTTGTTTCGGGTTTCGCTGGAGTGAACCTTACATCGCAAGTTTTAAGGGCTTCTATTGCAAGAATCCAGTCACAAGGACGTCAACGATTTATAGCGGTCTAAGGAAAAGGCTCAATCAAGGGCTTTATCGTAGTCAGGAGACACCCAGAGCCATGAACCTCAGTCTTCAACCGTTCAAGAGTCTTGACGCCTGTTATGCCTATTGAGCCTCGACATCCAGCCAAGCAAACGACCAATTTTCTAGAAGTGGCGGTATCATGGGATCAGTCGCAATCAAGCCACTGAATATAAGTAGCCTTGCTATAGGCAACACGACATTAGTCATATACCTAAAAGCTCATGTTTTCAGGGTTTGTTTCAGTGAACCTTACATCGCGAGTTTTAAGGGCTTCAATTGCTTGAATCCGGTCACAAGGACGTCAATGATTTATAGCGTTCAAAGGAAAAGGCTCAATCAAGGGATTTTTCATAATCGAGATGACATTTAGAGCCATGACCCAGAGTCTTCGCAGTTGCTATGCCTATAGAGCCTTGGCATCTGGCCACGCTAACGACCAAACTTCTAGAAATGGCGGTATCATAGGATCAGTCGCAATCGAGCCACTGAATATAAGTAGCCGGGCCATAGGCAACACGACGTTAGTCATATGCCGAAAAGCTCATGTTTTCGGGGTTTGTTTCAGAGTTCGTTGGAGTGAACCTTACATCGCGAGTTTTAAGGGCTTCTATTGCAGAGCTCAGGGCAGAAGGATGCCAATGATTTATAGCGTTCAAAGGAAAAGGCTCAATCAAGGGATTTATCATAACCGTGATGACATCCAGAGCCATGAGCTAAAGTCTTCGCAGCCGCTATGCCTATTGAGCCTCGGCGTCTGGCCACGTCAAGCGGTCGATTTTCTGGAAGTGGCGGTATCATGGGATCAGTCGCAATCAAGCCATTGAATATAAGTAGCCGGGCTATAGGCAACACGACATTAGTTATATGCCGAAAAGCTCATGTTTTCGGGGTTTGTTTCAGGGTTCGCTGGAGTGAACCTTACATCGCAAGGCATCCAGAGCCATGACCCAAAGTCTTCGCAGTTGCTATGCCTATTGAGCCTGGGCGTCTGGCCACGCAAACGGACAATTTTCTAGAAGTGGCGGTATCATGGGATCAGTCGCAATCAAGACACTGATTGCGAGTAGCCGGGCAACAGCCATCTCGACGTTAGTTATATGCCGAAAAGCTCATATTTTCGAGGTTTGTTTCAGGGTTCGCTGGAGTGAACCTTACATCGCGAGTTTTAAGGCTTCTAGTGCATGAATCCGGTCACAAGGACGTAAATGATCTATAACGTTCAAAGGAAAAGGCTCAATCAAGGGATTTTTCATAATCGAGATGATATCCAGAGCCATAAACCTCAGTCTTCACAGCCTCTTGACGCCTGTTATGCCAATTGAGCCTTGGCATCCGGCCACGCAAACGGCCAATTTTCTAGAAATGGCGGTATCATGGGATCAGTTGCAATCGAGCCACTGAATATAAGTAACCCGGCCATAGGCATCTCAACGTTAGTCATATGCCGAAAAGCTCATGTTTTCGGGGTTTGTTCCAGGGTTCGCGAGAGTGAACCTTACATCGCGAGTTTTAAGGGCTTCTATTGCATAAATCCGGTCACAAGGACGTCAATGATTTATAGCGTTCAAAGGAAAAGGCTCAATCAAGGGATTTATCATAATCGAGATGACATCCAGAGCCGTGACCCAAAGTCTTCGCAGTTGCTATGCCTATTGAGCCTTAGCGTCTGGCCACGTAAACGGCCAATCTCCTAGAAGTGGCGGTATCATGGGATCAGTCGCAATCGAGCCACTGAATGCGAGTAGCTTGGCTATAGGCAACACGACATTAGTTATATGCCGAAAAGCTCATGTTTTCGGGGTTTGTTTCAGGGTTAGCTGAGTGAACCTTACATCGCAAGGCATCCAGAGCCATGACCCAAAGTCTTCACGGTTGTTATGCCAATTGAGCCTTGGCATCCGGCCACGCAAACGGCTAATTTTCTAGAAATGGCGGTATCATAGGATCAGTTGCAATCGAGCCACTGAATATAAGTAACCCGGCTATAGGCATCTCAACGTTAGTCATATACCGAAAAGCTCATGTTTTCGGGGTTTGTTTCAGAGTTCGCTAGAGTGAACCTTACATCTAGAGTTTTAAGGACTTCTATTGCATGAATCCGGTCACAAGGACGTCAATGATTTATAGCGTTCAAAGGAAAAGGCTCAATCAAGGGATTTATCATAATCGTGATGACATCCAGAGCCATGCCCCAAAGTCTTCGCAGTTGCTATGCCTAATGAGCCTTGGCGTCTGGCCAAGCAAACGGCCATTTTACTAGAAACGGCGGTATCATGGGCTCAGTCGCAATCAAGCCACTGAATGCGAGTAGCCAGGCCAAAGGCAACACGACGTTAGTCATATGTCGAAAAGCTCATGTTTCAGGGGTTTGTTTCTGAGTTCGCTGGAGTGAACCTTACATCGCGAGTTTTAAGGGCTTCTATTGTAGGTATCAGGATAGAAGAGTGCCTACGATTTATAGCGTTCAAATGAAAAGGCTCAATCAAGGGATTTATCATAATCGTGATGACATCCAGAGCCATGCCCCCAGAGTCTTCACAGTTGTTATGCCTATTGAGCCTCGACATCCAGCCACGCAAACGGCCAATTTTCTAGAAATGGCGGTATCATGGGATCAGTCGCAATCAAGCCACTGAATATAAGTAGCTGGGCTATAGGCAACACGACATTAGTCATATGCCGAAAAGCTCATGTTCATGAGGTTTGTTTCAGGGTTTGCTGGTATGAACCTTACATCGCGAGTTTTAGGGCTTCTATTGCAAGAATCCGATCACAAGGACGTCAATGATTTATAGCGTTCAAAGGAAAAGGCTCAATCAAGGGATTTATCATAATCGTGATGACATCCAGAGCCATGACCCAAAGTCTTCGCAGTTGCTATGCCTATAGAGCCTTGGCATCTGGCCCCGCAACCGACCAATTTTCTAGAAGTGGCGGTATCATGGGATCTTCTGAAATCAAGCCACTGAATATAAGTAGCCGTGCAATAGGCATCACGACGTTAGTTATATGCCGAAAAGCGCATGTTTTCGGGGTTTGTTAAAGGGCTCGCTGGAGTGAACCTTACATCGCGTATTTTAAGGGCTTCTAATGCATGAATCCAGTCACAAGGACGTCAATGATCTATAGCGTTCAAAGGAAAAGGCTCAATCAAAGGATTTATCCTTATCGTGATGACATCCAGAGCCATGACCCAGAGTCTTCAGAGTTGCTATGCCTAATTGAGCCTGGGCGTCTGGCCACGCAAACGGACAATTTTCTAAAAATGGCGGTTTCATGGGATCGGTCGCAAACGAGCCACTGAATGCAAGTAGCTTGGCCAAAAGCAACACGACGTTAGTCATATGCCGAAAAGCTCATGTTTTCGGGGTTTGTTCCAGGGTTCGCGAGAGTGAACCCTATATCGCAAGTTTTAAGGGCTTCTATTGCATGAATCCGATCACAAGGACGTCAATGATTTATAGCGTTAAAGGAAAAGGCTCAATCAAGGGATTTTACTTTATCATAATGACATCCAGAGCTTTGACCCAAAGTTTCGCAGTTGCTAGGCCTCTTGATAGAGCCTTGGCATCCAGCCACGCAAACGGCCAATTTTCTAGAAATGGCGGTATCATTGGATCATTGACAATCGAGCCACTGAATGCGAGTGGCCGAGCCATAGGCATCTCGACGTTAGTCATAAGCCGAAAAGCTCATGTTTCAGGGGTTTGCTTTGGGACTTGCCGGAGTGAACCTTGCACCGCAAGTTTTAAGGGCTTCTATTGTAGGTATCAGGATAGAAGGGTGCTTGACGCCTGTTATGCCAATTGAGCTTTGGCATCCGGCCTTGGATGCTGTTGTCGCTTCTTAAGTTTTACTGATATATTTGCGAAAAAACCAACAAAAACCCCGCCTATTGGTAGGCGGGGTTTTTAGGCACTAAACTGATTTTAAAGTTGTTTTGCAGCCATGCTATTTTATGCGTTCAAATCCCGCACGTCCTGCCCTTTCGACCACGGAATGGTAACCAGCTTCTCCGCGTCCAGGTCAAATCGGCCAAGCGTTGCCACTGAGAGCCTACGGTCATTGTAATGGCTAAAGAAGTACCTTCCGCTTTCAGCGCACATGGCTGACTTGTAAAAAGTGTAGTGCAATGGGCTATCCGGAGATTTTGCCACAGTGCCTTTGATTACGTTTACCGAGTCCAGCAGATGCATTGCCAAGGTAACCCCGTCATCCTCGCTCTTGGCAGGAAACGCGAGCTTTCTCATGTAGGCCATGCGTATGAAGCGTGAAACGGATGAAAAATCTCCTGGCAAGCCAAGTCCGCCCCCGCCTAGAGGCTCGATCATTTTATCTCCTATTTCCCCCGCTTGCGGGGTGTACCTGCTTATTCCAAGGAAGTGCCTAAGGTTTGTCTCATGCCAGGAATAAGCGGGAGGATTTGTCAAGACTCCTACAGAGTTGCGGTAAATCTTCACTCCGTCTTGGTCTGGTTCTATTACAACAGCTTCCCCAGATTTGTCCGTGAACATGAAATGAAGAGGCGGATCTACTTTCAGCACTGGAGAAGAAGACTCAACCAGCGTTATCTTGTTTTTGAAGGCGTCTTCCACCTCGTCCAGGCTTTTGCACGTTGAAAGCGCGTATGACAAGGCCATGTAGCCTGTCACCGGGGTTTTCCCGGGTTCCGCCTTCTTGTTGTAAACTGCCAGCCCATTGTAGTAGTTGTTCACTCCGGCAAGCCCATGCTCATTCAATCCGTCCAGCATGTTTGGGCTGTTAAACGCGACAACCCCCATTCCAACGTAGGAATACGGAAGCTTCTCGACTGTCTCCTGGGTAAGCGGTTGGGGGAAAAGCCGCGGGACAACTATGAGCGTAGCCTCGTAGTTGCCAGAAAAGTCCATGGTTCGAGCCAGGATGCTCTTTCCGTCTTCAGTCTTGAGTCCAACAGCAGTGCAAGGCATATGATCCTCCTAATTTGCCCAGGGTTGCGCCCCAGGCAAAACATGGCTTTTATTAACAAGGCGCTCGTGCCCGCCTTTGAAGCCAGGCGGGCACGCTTTCGCTAACGATAATCGCATTCCTGATCTTTCCACTCGCAAGCGTGTAAAGCCTCAGGCTTTATCCTGCTTTTTCTCATAGCTAATGTAGTGAGGCGCCTCTTCCTCAACATTGGCTTCAAACGCGGCCACTTTGCCGCCTTCAAGCCTGAAGCGGCAGGAAAAGGCGAACCCTGGCACCTTTGCGGCGTAGTCATCCTTGTTTCCGGGAAGAAGCTTCATCTTATACGTATCTGCGAAAACCAGGGTCGGGCTTTGGGGAGTTCCTTTGATCTCCATCTTTCCGTAAGCGGGATTCTCGTATATTCCAAGACAGTCCCCTGGAGGGCTCTTGAGTTCTCCAGTTCCTATCAGCTCTTTGAAATGGGCCTGGCTCCTAGCTCTAAGGTCAGAGTCCAGGCTTTTGTAGAAGTCAATCCAGTCAGTCTTCTCCAGGCCCAAGATCTCGTCAAAGAGCGTGTACACAAGAGCTGAAGCGGCTGGACTTCCGCCTTGGTTGATCTGGATTGCGATTCCCAGATCCTGCCCTTCCGCAAAGGCCATGAAAGGCTTGAACCCTCCGACAGATCCGCCGTGGTGGACCAGCCTCGCTCCCTTGTACGCTTCGCTGAACCAGCCAAAGCCGTAATGCCTGTCTTCAACTCCTGGGAGCTTGTAGGGGACAAACTCGTTGTCCTTGATCGGGGTTTGGCGCCCATGCAATTCCTTGGAGGACTCCTTGCTGAACAAGCCTCCTCCATCATCCATGTGGATTTTGATCCATTTGATCACGTCTGCGGTGGAAGCGCTCAAGACTCCAGATCCGCCTGTGCTTGTCACGTCTTCCGAAGGCGCTGGCAGGTTGACGCCATGAATCCTCATCCTGGGCCTGGCATAGTTTCCGTCCACTTTCACGTACTCGCCTTGCTTGGCGTAGCTCCTGGTCATCCCTACAGGCTTGAAGATGTTCTTGTCAACAAACTCTTCCCACGGCATGCCTGAGACTTTCTGCACCAGCAGCGAGAGAGTGGCGTACATGTGGTTCTGGTAATGGAACCGCTCCCCTACCGCCCATGAGGTCTCCAGGTATGGAACTATGCCAACCATCTGCTCCAAGGTGAATCCCTTGCGCAGAAACAATGTCAGATCATGCCTTGGCAATCCGCTCCTGTGGCTCAGGACATCCCGAACTGTGATCTTTTTTGTCGATTCCTCGTTTGCCAGCCTAAACTCAGGCAGGAACTCTGTAACCGGCTTGTCAATAACGACTTTGCCTCTCTCAGCAAGGATCATCACTGATGCCGAGATGAACGACTTCGACATGGAAGCCAGCCTATAAACCGTATCCTTGTCAGCCTTCCTAAAAGGCCCTATATTTCCTTGGGCGTTATAGATCTCAGTTCCGCCGCGAGCGATCCCGACAACAACAGAGGGCAGGCCAAAGCTCTTCTTGAACAGCTTCACTTTGCTTTCCAAAGCTTCAGAATTCAAAGCAACATCCCCTATGCTATACCAGTGTTTTTATGCCTGAGCCAGCGCCGCTTTCTCGTCCTGCGCAATCGCCGCTTTTATCTCTTTCTCATTGATGCTGGCGTAGAAAAAGATGGTAGGCACTATGAATGCCATGGATACCACGACTGTAGCCCGAAGCCCCATCGCGCTGGGCTCTTCTCCCGTGCTTCCCAGGTATATGATGGATCCCGCGATGGCGGGTATGAGAGTTTCCTTTATAATAGCTGTAAGGTTCATGACCGCCATGAACATTCCTGCGCTTGATCTTCCTGTCTTAACCTTGTCAAATACCGCTATGTCAGCAAACATGGAGGATCCGACCGTCCCTGACGCCGCTATGGGGTAGACAAAGGCCAGGCCTATGAGAACCAGGGTAAGGAAATTTCCCATTGTTGCGGTTTCACCAGCCATGCTTGCCAAGATCCCGGGCGGGACTTGCTGCGTTCCCAAGGCCGCGCTAATGGGCTGGTGGAAGAATATCAAGACAAAGGCCAGAGCGCAACTTCCGATGCTTATGAGCATCATGTTCTTTTTGTAGACCTTCTTGGACATTTTAAGGATGACTGGATACAGGACGATCTGGAGGATTGTTATAAAAAGCATTATAAAAGTCCCCATGCCAAGAGAAAGGTCTAGGAGAACGGTAATGATGTGAAGCAACACCGTTGTGGGTATGTACACAGCTATGTCAAAGAACGTGGCGCCCAGCATGATCTTCCTGAACTCTGAAAGCGAGAGCGTAAGCTTTATGCTCTCAAGTATCCCGTACTTCTTTTCGTTATCCTTCACAGGCTCCGAGTAGTCGGTTTCCTTGATCAAGAACGCGGGAACCGCCATGAGCAATACGCCCAGAACCGGGAAAATCAATATGCAGTAGCGCCAAGCCAGAAGCGGGTCGAATCCTCCGCTCATCAGCCCCGAGACAACAGCTGGAACCAGCGTTACAAGTATTGATCCAGGGATGGTGAAAATGGCCTTGAAGACAAAGTACCTGTCCCTCTGCTTGCTGTCGTGCATTATCTCAGGTATCAAGGCGTTCCTGTTCACATCGTAAACCGACCTGAAAAAGCTGTAGACAAGAAGGCTGACAACTACCCAGCCCACGTTGAAAATCCTGCTCGCGCTTTCAGGCGCCATGAATATCAGGCCGCAAAACAGCCCCGCTGGAATGAACGCAAGCCTCATCATGGGTATGCGCTTGCCCTTTGGGTTTTTTGAGTTGTCGCTTCTATGGGCTATGAAAGGATCAATGAGGCAGTCAAAAGCGAACCCGATTCCTTGGATCACGCCTATTGCGCCTATTGGCAGAAGAAGCGGAAGCCCCGTCTCTGCTGTGGGAGCGAAAAAGATCATTGCGTAGGAGCTTATGGTAGCCATGAGGAACGTTTCGCCTACTACCCCAATGGCCAATATGATCATTTGCGCCGTGCCAATCTTCTTTTTCATTCTTTTATCCCAGCCCTTATCTCACTCAGCGCCAAGGCCACCGCCTTGGGCTGGTCATATATTGCGTTGTGGCTAGCGTCAGGGATGACTTTTATGGTCTTCCAAGGCGCCTTGATCTTTTTGAAGTATTCCTCCGCCAATGTGTATACGCACTGGTAGTCCCGCTCTCCAAGGATGTAGCTTACAGGAACCTTGTACTCCAGGGGATAGTCCCTCTGGACGTCAAACTCAAACAGGAACTCCAGCAAATGCTTGTTGATCTTGTTTGAGTCCTTGTTGAACGGCATGTCGTTGAACCTGAAGGTTGGGCTTGTGAAATAGTCCCATGTCAGCTTAAACGTAAGGCCCATGACAAGCTTGTGCTTCAGCTTCAGCTTTCCCAGCTCATCCATCTGCTTTGGCGTCTTTCCGTCCTCATCAGGCTTGTATGGAGGCTCCCCTCCCCAGGAATTGACTATCGCCAGCTCCTTGGGATCGTTCTTTGCCAGCTCCACAACCTTTTCGTATCCTTTTGTCCAGTTCTCTTTCCAGCACGTAATTTGAACCATGCCTATGTACACTAGAAGATTCTCCGGATGCTGGTGCGCGTAGACAGTTCCAAGAACAGAGCCCCACGATATACCCATTACGGCAATCTTCTTCTTGTTGTACCGCTCCTTGATATGCTCCGTGATCGCATGCATGTCTTCCAGCAGAACCTCTGCGGTTATTGGGTACGCCATCGGATCCCCGTTGGCCGCAAGCGTCTTGCCGGATCCCCTCTGATCCCAGAAGACCAGGGTAAACAGGCCTTTCCACTGCTTATGCATCACATGCCCCAGAGTTGACATCGCACTTCCAGGCCCTCCGTGAACCACAAGCAAAACCGGCGCGCCTGGCTCTTCATAGTGAAGCAGGTAGTGCTTCAGCCCTCCTGACTCAAAGTGCTCTTCAAAGAAGTCTTTCTTTCTCATTGGAAGCCTCCTTTTTATTCAGAATGGATCTGGCGTCCCCAGCTCTGTGGCAACCCGCGCTTGCCTAAAAAAGATCACCGGGCAGGATGCATAAGAGCGCCCGTTGGGATACGCGTTTAGAGCATATCCCAAAATTCCGAAATGGCACCGGAAAAATCCTGGCGAATGCTTCAACGCCGGATTTTTCCGGTGCCTCGGATATAATTTTGGGATATGCTTTTACAGAACAATATTAACAAAACAAAGTTGCTGAGTCAACGAGCAAATATAGGCGCACTGCCATTTGTCCATGATTGGTTTCCCGGGAAAGCAAGGAAAAACACGGAGGCTGAATTCATGGCATTTTGAGCCATAGGCTCTCATGCTGCTCCCGCTTTGACGCCCCGCCTATCTCGATTCAACTTTCGCTGCTCGCTTCGCGAATCTTTGTTGCCTGTTTTGCCCATTAATTAAGCTTAGAGAGCTCGATTCAGCGTCAGCTATTTTTTGCTTGTAGCTGTTTTTTCGCCTTTTTTCGGCATGGCTAGAGTCAAATATAAAAGAGGGCCGCTAGTAATGTTAGCAAGCACGCGTGCTTGCTAACATTACTAGCGGCCCCAAGATAGGAGAATTTTCCACATCGCCCCAACAAAACGCGCTTATTTTATGTGCTCTTTTTATACAAAGCAAAAGGCGGACAACGCCAGCTTAAATCTGGCATTGCCCGCATTCATCTCGCTACGGAGAAGGAGGGATTTGAACCCTCGCGACAGTTACCCATCCTACACCCTTAGCAGGGGCGCCTCTTCAACCACTTGAGTACTTCTCCAAGTGCCCTCTGTCAAGCTTTGAAAAATTAAATTGCGGCGTCGCTGGGAGCTAATCCCCTTTAACGACCGAAATCTATTCTAACACATCCTAAAAAGAATTGCAAGCCCTTCTTTCATTTCTTTTCAAAGACAATTTGCTTTCCAATCTTTGGCCGCGCTTGTGTACCGCTTGCCTCAAGGCTTAATGCCCTAACATCATATCACAAGAATTAAAGTGGCGCAAGCCTTTTTTTGATGGTTTTGGAATCGAGGTTTGTCCTGTGAATCCGGCCTTTTTGCTGTCTTGGCCTTGCATGCCCAGTTATGATTTATTTTTCCTCTGCGGAACTGTTTGGCTCCGCAAAGGGGAATCCCAGCCCAGGGTTCCCCTTTGCCCCTGTTTGCTGCCCCAGGTTGCCTGCCCGGAAATCTTTCTACCAATACATTTCCTCAATATCATCCGGGTTTATGTACCACTTGTCCTGATATTTCACGACTTTCGCGCTGATGATTTCGATGTTCTTATCCTCGTCGCCTTTCAAGGTCATTTCAACCTGAAGCTCATAGCCGTCTTGAAGTTTCACTTCCGAGAATGGCCCGTACTCCTGATCCCAGTATTGAACCAGCTCTTCCAAGTCGTCTTCGCTCAAGCGCTCCTTATCCAGGAACCTGTAGGTCAGCCTGTAGTTTTCCCCGTATTTGTCAATAAGGTGCGCCCTCTCAAGCCCGTACGTTATATCCATCTCTTCTTGTCCAGTTTTCAAGAGCTGCTCCGAGTTCTCTATCAACTTTTGAGCGTCCATAAAGTATTTGGGCACAGTGTCCAGCAGAACTCTTCCCTGGCCGGTCTCTATGGCATGAGTAACCAGGTCGAAAGGCTCAGCGTAGCTGGCTGCGCAACCCGTCAGCAGCCATGCGCATAGCGCGAACGCGACACATTTCTTGAGCATTGTTCTCCTTCTTTCTAAATATTTATGCTATAATTCTTTATGTCATTTGTTTCTTCTTTATAATTATGATTCTACCGTAACAACCACTGGACAAATAGACGTAAATGTCATAAACACAAGATTTGTCCGCCGCATCAGCCTTTAGTCGAAGCCTGGATTTTAGGGCCTCGATGGAGTTCTTACGGCAGAATCATTATTATAAATTCTTTATGTCATTTGTTTCTTCTTCCGCTCAAGCAAGCCGCTGAGAAGAATTTATCTCTCAAGATTTTTGGCTGAAATTTTCTTTTCGTTGCCCGCCTCAGCGCGTATCCCAAGGCCGCTCCAGCTAACGATAAGAAAATTCTTAATTATGCCCGCTTGTCCCGCTTATCTATTCGAATTCCGATGTTCCAGCTGAACACCTGAGATGCCAGATATCCTGACCAAGCCTTGGTTTCGTCCGTTCGTTGGACATCCGCTTGGGTGAAAAGCTCATTTCTTTGCTCTCATCGGGCGGCAGCGAGCCATTTTAATTTCATTGGGGATATGCTCTAAGAGCATATCCCCAAATTATATCCGAGGTGCCGTAAAAGTCCGGTGTTTGCTCGCAGAAGCCCGAGCAAACTAGTTGAAGCATTCGCCAGGACTTTTACGGCACCAATACGGAATTTTGGGATATGCTTTAATTGTATCATCTGAAAACCCGTTTCACAACTTAAAATCTGCCAAAGCTATGGGCGAAGCGCTTTAAAACGCTTTTAACTCAAGCTTTTCTTCGAAAATAAAAAGTTTTCAAAAAAGCGCCTGCCAACTCAAAATTTACATTTAAAGCTTGCCTCTATCAAAACGCGCATCAAAGGCTTTGATTTTGGCATGCAAAAAAGCCCCTGTTTCAAACAGGGGCTTTGCTCACACTACCTAACAATGTTGATTGTCCCTCTGATGCGTTCAGGGGCGGTCGGAGCGTCAACGGGGTGGCCTATCGCAAGGCTTCCGCATACCACGTGGTCAGCGGGAATCCCGAATTCGGACAGGCACTCAACTACCTCGGGATCGTTCCTGAGCCAGTATATCTGGTTGACGTAGCAGGTTCCCAATCCCATGGAAAACGCCGCAAGCATGAGGTTCTGCAGCGCCATCGCGCAGTCGACAATGCCGTTCTGGTAGCCTATCTTGTTTGTCGCTATTATGAGCGTTGGCGCTCCGTAGAAGAAGTTGTAGCCTTCCTCAAAGCTTTTCTCTTTCGCTTGCGCTTTTGCGGGGTAATCGTCATCCGGCTCCCAGCGCTGCATCGCTTCCTTTACGATTCTGTTTATCCGATTCAAAATGCTTTTGCGTGACACAGCCGTGAAAAGCCAGCTCTGGCTGTTGCTTCCGCTTGGCGCCCATATCGCGGCGTCCAGCACGTCGGTTATGTCGTCAGCGGAAACCTGTTCTGGGGTGAAGTTGCGTATGCTCCTGCGACCTTTTACAAGCGTCATGATATCTGTCGCTACCATAAGCATGCTCCCTTGTGTTTATTTGTGGATCTCCTGAAAATCTGGTCTTGATCAACTTCTTTGGACTTCAGGGCCAAACCATTGTACACCTGCTTGGCTCAAAAGAAAACCAAAATTTAATTCTATCCAACCCGCAGCAGGGCGCGAAATCGCTTGAAATTTCTTTTAACTGACTCAATAAGGCTGATTTTCTGGGGTTTTGTCGCAATTGATGGATTGCAATGAAGAATAACCGTCTCTGGCTATTTGTTATCCAATTTATGGCATATATGTTTTGTCGACTAGGTGGTTGACATATGCATAGATTTCCCAGACACATAACTCTGTCGAATTGCCTCGGTCTCTCCAAAGGCAACTCCAAAAATCATTATGCCCCCTAAATACTCGAGCCGGCTTGCAAATCATATATCCCTAAAACTTTATCTCGCAGTTAGGCATTGCCCTTCTAAGGTCATTGATCGCGGTGTCCGAGATGGGATTGTCGTATATCTCCAACACAGTCAGGTTGGTCAGCTGGGCTAGCGGGCTTGGATCCTCTATGTGAGCGCCAGATATATACAGCGTCGTCAAGCTTTTGAGATTCGAAAGAGGCTTGACATCAATGATCGGATTATTCTTCACGCTCAGCACTTTAAGGCTTGAGAGGCTCGCGAGAGGGCTGACGTCTATGATGTTGTTCCCGTCAATGTAAAGGGTGCGCAACTTGGAATGGTTCGCCAGTGGGCTTGCATTTGTCAACTTGTTGTTGCCCGAAATCCTGAATTCCTCCAAATCCGGCATGTTGGAGACGCAGCTGATGTCGCTGATCTCGTTGAAGCTCACATTCAGGAAGGTAAGCCTTCTTGTTTCAGCCAATGAGCCTATGCCGGTTAACCTATTGAAAGCCAAGTTGAGCGAGCGCAAGTTGCTTAGGCCAGCAAGAGGCTTGGCATCTGATATCTCGTTTCCCTCCAGCTGAAGGCGCTCCAGGTTCGAAAGCCCTGAAAGCGGATTTGCGTCTCTCACTTTGTTTGAGTAAAGCTCAAGAGCCTTGAGATTCTTAAGCCCAGAGAGAGCGCTTATGTCCTCGAATTGGTTGTGCCCAAGCCTTAGCTCAGTCAGGTTTCCCAACCCTGCCAACGGCTTTGCGTCTTTTGCCAAATTTTCAGTCAGATCAAGAAAAGTGAGGGTTTTAAGTGTTGAAAGAGGCCCGGCATCTGTAAGGCCGCAATTTTTTATCGTTAGCGAGGCCAGGTTCGGCAGCAGGTACAACCGTTCCAGCTCGCTGCGTTCCGCACCCGTTCCGTTAAGCGTTATGGAAGATACGGCAGCTTCATATTGCTGCCCGTTTATCTCTATGTAAGAATTGGGGCGAGGCGTTGGAACCGCTGTGGGCTTCGGAGTAGGCTTGGGCTTGGGCGTCGATGTCGGCGCTAATGTCGGCGCTTCCGTAGGCTCTTCTGTAGGCGCCTCCGTAACCTCTTCCGTCGGTGCCTCCGTAGGCTCTTCTGTTGGAACCTCCGTAGGCTCTTCTGTTGGCGCCTCTGTCACAGCAACTATGGATGGAGTGGGCAAAGCTTCAGGGACAGGATCGACTGCCTCGTTTGCAGGCTCTGTTTCAAGCGCATCTTTGATCTCAGGCTCAGTTTCTGATGGTTCCGCATCAGGCTCTGCGGCCGCGGCTACCATTGGGCTGTCATTAAAGGCAATGTTTGAAAGCGTATTTCTAGCGGCGACAAATACAACCGTAAACACCAAGGCGACAACCATCATCGCTCCCAACACCAGCGCCGCGATTTTGCTTCCTTCCCGCCGCTTCACAGTTGTGCGCTTAACAATTACGGGCGTTGCGTCTTCACGCTTTGCGTCTTCGAGCTTTGCCTCTTCTAGCTTTATGTCTTCGGGCTTTATGTCTTCGGGCTTCAAATCATCAAATTTCACTTCGGATATTACGGATATCACATCGGTAATCTCATCTTCATACACGGTTTTGTCGTCTTCTTGCATCTCATCTTCAATCACGGTTTTCTCGTAATCTATCGCCGCGTCTTCAAGCACGGTTTTCTCGTCTTCGGGCGCCTCATCTTCAAGCACGGTTTTCTCGTAATCCAATGACGCATCTTCATACACGGTTCTATTGTCTTCGGGAATCTCAGCTAATTTCCCGCTTGCGATCACCGCAACTTCAAGCACAGTGCTCTCATATTCCAATGACGCATCTTCAAGCACAGTGCTCTCGTATTCTAAAGAAGCATCTTCAAGCACAGTGCTCTCGTATTCTAATGACGCATCTTCAAGCACAGTGCCCTCGTATTCTGCGTCTTGAATCACAGCTTCAGGTCTCGCGGGTTTGAGATCCGCGTCTTCGCCATCCGCGTTTTCTAGTTTAAGCAACTCAAGGCTTACATCAGAAGCGCCAACTGTAGGCTCATAATGCGCCTCGGCAAAATGGCTTTTTTTCGCCGGATTAAGCGTCCGCACGTTGTCTGTAGATGAGCCATAAGGAATCACTTCCTCTTCACCCTCAGGGATTATCAAGCCCTCAAGGGCGACTTTCATATCGGTCGCTGTCTCAAACCTGTCTTCCCGTTTAAACGCGCATGCCTTAAGGATTATGCCAGCCACTTCTTCGGAAGCGAAGGCAGGAGAAGGAAGCTCTATTCCTTGCATGCGCTTCGCAAGCGCTCCATCGCGATCAGAAGGGCTGAATGTGTCCGCCACAGCGGAGATGAATGGCATCCTATTGTTGTTCAAGAGCTTGTACATAACCAGCCCAAGGGAGTACATGTCTACTGAAGTCCCATATTTCTGTCCCTTGAAGACTTCAGGTGCCATGTAGTTATATGTTCCCTTGACTGACTGCCCTGCCATAGAGCGATCAATGTTCTTGGCAGTGCCAAAGTCCGCCAATTTGTATACGTTGTCCTCTGTAACCAGAATGTTGTCCGGCTTCACGTCTCTATGCACTGTGTTTCCAACCGCCAAAGCCTCAAGAGCGCAGCAGATGTCAATGCCCAGCTTTACGGCATCCCTCTCCGTAATAGATCTGGTGGCGCAGACCTTTTCCAGGCTGGTTAGAAGCTCCATTCGCAGCAGTATGTAGTAGCCAGGCTCGTCATCCTTCTTCACGATCTCGTGGTGCTCATAGCTTACTATGTTCAAGACGCCTTGGTATTTTTTTACGGTATCAATTTCGTGCATTATAGTGTCAACCAACGCCCTTAAGTAGACGTCAAGCTTTTCACCGATAAACCCCTCAGACCTAAGGGTGCCGAGAGAGTCGCTTGTTGGCACGGGTATGACCTTTAGCGCAGCATGGCGCTTTTCGCCATCCTCATTTGAGATTTCATAAACGGTTCCAAATGATCCGTTGCCTATCTTTGACTCAATGCGCCACGCGCCAGAGTCGTATTTCTCTATGAAGGACAATTCGCGTCCCCCTTTCCGGTTGCCAGGCTCAAAGCATATCCCAAGTTAAATCCGAGGCTTGGCGCCATTTCGGAATTTTGGGATATGCACTATGCATGCCAGGCCGCTCCGATGTCACGATAGCTTTTTCTGTCGAGCGCGATACGCCTAGCGCTCAAATCCATAAGTCATTGATTTCGTCATGTTGGTCTTGCGATCATATCACAATTTATCTTGTTTTACAAGTCATTTGCGGGCTAGAAAGTATAACATTCTAAAAATAAAATATGCCTAGTTTACGTAATATCTTTTTCATGTCCCTATATTTTGTTTTTGTTTCTCACCATTCGTATTTGTTATTCATTATTGTTTCTCATCTTTCACTCCATTACCCCTCATCAAACCTTGTTTCGCGCTAATGCAGCGCCGCTTGCTCTTTAGAGCATATCCCAAAATTATATCCGAGGCACCGGAAAAATCCGGGTGTTTGCTCGCAGAAGCCCGAGCAAACTAGTTGAAGCGTTCGCCAGGATTTTTCCGGCGCCATTTCGGGATTTTGGGATATGCACTTATTCAAGCCGCTCGAATCAGAATTTGACCTTCCACGCCAAAAAGAGCCAAGCCGCGAACGCGGCTTGGCTCTTGAAATCCTAAATCCAGAGCTTGCTGAACAGCTGGCGCAGCAACACTGCCGCCTCTGCTCTTGATATGGCTGCTTGGGGGTTAAGCAAGCCTGTAGCGCTCCTGTTGAACAATCCTGCCTTAAACGCCTTGGCTATATCATCTTTCGCGTGGCTTGATATCGACGCTGCGTCCCCAAACTCCGCAAGCACTGTGTCTGCGCTTGACACGTCACGGTACTTGAGCTCTTTGGAAAGTATCCTTGCGGCTATTGCAAAGGCTTGCTCCCTTGTCACTGCGTCATCCGGCCTGAAAGTGCCGTCTTCAAACCCCGAGATAACGCCAAGCGACTTGGCTGAGTCTGCCGCTTGCTTCGCCCATGAATCAGCTGGGATGTCAGTGAACCCTCCATCCGCGCCTTGTCCAACCCTGCCCAAGGCTGACATTAGAAGCTGAGCCAGCTGGGCTCTTGTGACAGGCTGATCCGGCCCAAACTCAGTGTCAGATATCCCGTTGATTAGACCCGAGCTTGCCAGGTCTTCGACCGATAACTTCAGACCCTCGCTTAAATTGGCTATATCCGTGAAACTCAAAGGAATGTCAGCCTTTGCAAAATCAGCTTTGTTATTCCAAGCACTTGCCGTAAACTCATAAGAGTCTCTCGCAGGGTTACGCTTTGCGGCATAGGTCTTTCCTGTTTCATCCTTGAACGCTTTTGATTCTGTCTTTACTGAAAGGCCCAGCGTTCCCGCTATTTCCTTGTTGGATGAAATAGCCACTGGATCGCCTTGGCTTATTGTTACAACATAGTCGCTCCCATCAGCTGTGGCGCTCTTTATAAGCTCCGAAGAAATGACCGCTGACGCGAATGGGGCTTCGACCCTGATCTTGTCCAGCATAAGATCTGCCGCTGACGGCTTTATTGTTATCTCAAGCTTTGTCGCATCAGGCAAAACAATTCTTGCTTCTCTTCTGATCTCGCGATGCATTGGAACCCCGCCTAGGATCAAAGCGGCTTCAGCCTTCAATGTTCCCCTGGAGGCTAGGATTGCTAGATCTGCCAAGCTATTGTCTATGATCGCGCTTTCGCCTTGAACAATCTTTGTTGCCGCGTTTGACACCGCCGCTTCCGCAAAGAGAGTCAAAAGATCCGCGTTTGCAGGAACAGCCTTCTCGTTTCCAATAGTTCCCAGCTCCTGGCTTACGGCTTGCACCGCTGAATCAACATCAGAGACATTGTCAATCAGGTTAAAAGGCAATGATGCTGCCTCCGGGAAGATATAGTCAGCCGGGTCTGGGGTTGGGGTGGGAGTGGGGGACGGCGAAGGTGTTGGCGTTGGAGAAGGCGTGGCGGTAGGCGCAGGCGCGGCTTTTGACGCTGGCGCAACATACGTTCCATCATCAAACACCTTGAAGTTTTCGTTAATAAAGCCTGTCGCATTGTATCCGGAGCTGATTCTCAAAAGCTTCTCCTTGATTTGCTCCGCTCTCTCGCCCGTCACAGGGATTGGGCTGAAGTCATTTCTGCTAGTCACAGAAGACAGCTGGCAAGGCACTATCCTGTATGACGCTGACAGGTCGTTGCTGGACTTGTCAATAACCATTTGAAAGACCATTGTGTCTTTGTCGCTCGGATATCGGTTGCCTCCGAAGCAGAAGTTGCCAAGGCTATAGACAATGGGCTTGTCCTTGTAAACCTCGATTGTCTGCAAGACATGAGGATGGTGCCCCACTATCAGATCCGCCCCGTTGTCAATGGCGTAGCGGGCTATGCTCTGCTGGTAGCCTTCGGGCGTGTAGTTGCGCTCGATGCCCCAATGAAATGTTGCGATCTTGACGTCGACGTTCTGGGACTTGAAGTAGTCCAAGTCAGCTTTCATGGTTTTCCTGAAACTCGCTGAATCGGATGGAAACTTGTACCCGGCAAGCCCTACCTTTATCCCTTTGACATCTTTCACAATCCTGCGGCCATCGCCGTAGTAATCGATCCCCTCAGAATCAAGGGCTTTAATCGTATCATTCAACCCGCCTGTGCCGTAGTCATATGTATGGTTGTTTGACAAGTTGACAGCTTCCACGTAGCCAGATGTCAGTATCTTTGCGAATTCCGGCTTTCCCCTGAAAGCGAATTCCTTGTCGGCTTTTGCGTTGCTCGTTGTCAGCGGGCCTTCCAGGTTGACCACTGTATAGTCATCCCCTGCAAAGACGCCTCTCATGTTTTCTAGAAAGTAATCTTTGCCAGCCTTTTCGTGCATCTCAATAAAGCTTCCGCTGAGACCGTACTTTTCGTCAGTTCCCAGCGTAAAGTCTCCAGTGAATGACAGAGTAACCGTATCAGGTTCTGCGGATTGAATTGGCTCAGCCATGGCTAGTGTCGAACCCAACAGCGAAAAAATCAAAATGAAAGCCAGCACTTTCCTCAAATGTTCTCCCCCCGATTCAAGCTTGCAGAAAGCGTATGCCAAGCGCTTTGCTTTGCGGCTGCGCGAAAACGACTCAATCTCTGGAATAAAAAAGAATGCATGGTTGACATACGCGGCAATAGTTGCAATATTTATTATACTTCTGATTTATAGCAAAGTAAAGCATAAAAAACAAATGTTTTTGACACCGATTTTAAACATTTTGCGATAATAAATTTGTGATTTTAAAAATTTTGCCGAATTTTAGTATTCGTCATTATAGACGTTTGTATTCGCGATTTGCTGAAATACTTTTGAGTCACCTTTCCTCCCCCTGTGCTAGCTATTCTAATGCGCGAAAGAACCAACTTTCGCCCAAGCAGTTGTTGCCCCGCTAAAACAAAACTTTTTCGATCGAGCATGTTCTTACAAAAACATATGCATTTTTGCTCCGATGTTTCAGCCTTTATAACAACATTATATGCAGTTAATATGATAAAGTAAAGGCGAATTAATATGTTTTGTAATAAAATCGCAGTTTTATGCGTTTGGCGTTTGCTTTATCTCCATCTTTAGTCGAAGTCAGCGCCTAGCTCTAACAATGTCAAAAACTTGCCCGCTTACGGATCCTTTCCTTGCAGAATCCCGTTTTCAAGCATTCACGGGGCTTTGAAGATTGAGAATTCGCTTGCCTCTAGCGGATCGGCCTGGCAATCATAAAGGTGGTCGACGATAAAAAGGTTCTGCTTCTGCGGCGCAACGTCATAAAAGAAGCAATGCAGCGCTGGCAACGGTTCGCGCACTGCTGTCCCCCGATAAACAAGTCAAGCGCAAGACGAAGTGTCAAGCCTGGAAGAAGGCTACTGGGTTAATTGACGCGATAGTTGGCAAGTAGGAGAGGGGTGAAACACTAAGACGCAGGGTTTCGTTAGAACGAGGCGCATCTAAGTGCGCCTCATCCGACTCGCTCCGAGTGCCTCAACGCGAATTCAAAGCCAAAAGTGAGGCCGAAGCCCATGCTTCGGCCTTTCTTTAACCCAATGCCCCGCTCACGCGAAAAGCTAAGAAATTCCGCGAGTTATCCACAGGGTGTTTTTTTGCCGAAAATCATCTTCTACATACCCAGTTTGACGCGCCTCATCCGACTCAATCCTGGGTGATTCAACGCGAATTCAAAATCAGAAGAGAGGACGAAGCTCATGATTCGGCCTTTCTTTAACCCAATTCCCCGCTCTGCTAGAAATTCCGCGAGTTATCCACAGGTTGTTTTTTGCCGAAAATCCATCTTCTCCGTCCTCTTGCTTTTGCCGTTTAGCCAAGCTTGACCTAAAATCCAAACAGAGCTTTCGACTTGACTTGGCCGAGAGTGGTTAGCCCCCTCCGCCTTTCCTGCCCTGTTTTGAAAGTCACGCCTCATGCGTGATCCGAAAAATCCGCGGGCCTGTCTCGCACTTAGGGATGGCGGTGAGACTCTCGTAATGCTACTCGATTTCTGAGCAAGAACACATCCGGCAAGGCAAAGTATTGAGAATCGCGCTCCCGCCAAAAGCAACACTCGATTTAAGTCTCTGTATGCTTAACATTCCATGTAATCAAATGCATGAACTCGACTTTGCGATTTCTACGCATTGGCAAACGGCTTAGTGTTTGCTCGGCCACAGTACAGGCCAGGTTCCTGACTCCTCCCTTGCCTAACATTCACTTAGAGAATCTTAGTACCCTGAGTTCGGCCGTACCGCTACGCACTGGAAGAATTTCACTTCCAGCTTTAAAGTGCACAAAAAAGGCACAGAATGAGCTTTGCCGCATCCCGATGATGAGGCTCCTGACTCCTTCCTTGCCTAGCATTCAACTTAGAGAATCTTTAGTACCCTGAGTTCGGCCGCGCCGCTACGCACTGGAAGAATTTCGCTTCCAGCTTTAAAGTACACTAAAAAAGGCACAGAAAGAGCTTTGCCGCGTCCCGATGATGAGGCCCTGACTCCTTCCTTGCCTCGCGCACAATTTAGAAAGCGTAAGTGCGCTTGGTTTGCCCGTACCGCTACGCACTGGAAGAATTTCACTTCCAGCTTTAAAGTACACAAAAAAGGCACATAAAAAGCTTTGCCGCGTCACGTATGTTAAGGTTCCTGGTTCCTTCCCTGCCTTGCGCACAACTTTGAAAGCGTAAGTGCGCTTGGTTTGCCCGTACCGCTACGCACTGGAAGAATTTCGCTTCCAGCTTTAAAGTGCACAAAAAAGGCACGGTTGCTCACGAGCAATCGTAATTATTATTAAATTATTTTTTAAATAACTTTGCAATCAGATTAGAATGTGGTATAATCAGCCTGCGTCAAATTTATTCAGGAGGAGTATTCAGGATGTAGACCAACAGATTATTAGTTTGCGCGATCAAACTTGTTAATCAAACGGAATACTGCTGTTGCTCACCTCTTGCATAAGACGACCTGCCCGCCTGCCTAAAGAAAAGACGCAGAAAACCCATTTCAAAACAAGGAGGATCAATCATGATCAATCACAAGCTTGTCCAAAGAACCATTTCACTTGCGCTTGCTCTTGCAATCGCGCTGTCAGTTTCAGTTTCCAGAACCATCACTGTTTTCGCAGGGGGAGGATACATAGATCTGGAAATAAGCTTTCGCGACGTAAAAACCCCAGCGCGCTTTACCTTGTCCGAAGATGACCTCAAGGGAGAATTCATTTTCAAGAACTCCAATGGGACAGAATACCGCGTTAATACAAAGTCGGATATGTACTATGAGGTGAGCGAAACCATGCCCGCATACATGAAAGAGAACCCCACTCCATCCACTCTATGGGGATTTCATACCATAATGGGCGTGGGAGAAGCGGGACATTTCACCATTGAATCCTATCCAACGCTTCCAGACGGCTATAAGTTCGTAGGCTTCGCTGAAAACATGGATACCGGCTTTGATATAACCGAAGCTATGCTCGATCCCGATTATTTTAAAATTCATGGTTTTGGTTCTGATTATTATTATATTCAATTGCTGGTTGACTTCACCGACGGCGAGACCCCCCAGGCTACAGCTGCGCCAGCTACGCCAACGATAGCGCCCAACCCAACAGTTGCGCCTGGCGCGACATCAGCCGCGCCCTCTTCTTGGGCAGCAGCCGCTATCAGCCAAGCCGTTGCCAGAGGTTTAGCCACTGACGAGCTGAACGCGAACTACCAATCTGATACAAGCCGAATCGAGTTCTGCCGCGCGGCGATACGTTTCTTGGAAGTGTACCGCAATGAGAGCGCTCGCCAGATCGTCGAGTCCAAAGGCTTAAGTCTACAGTTTGATGATGCGGGCAACGCCCCCAGCCCATTTAGCGATACTGATGACCTGCAGGTCGTTGTGGCCAACGCTCTAGGCATAGTAGCGGGTGTAGGAAACGGCCAATTCGATCCAAACGGAAAGCTCACGCGTGAACAAGCGGCAGTCATGCTTGCAAACACGCTCAAGGCCGCAGACGTTGACATATCTTCTGACACAGCGCCAGCTTTCTCAGACACGCCAGACGTCTCCTCCTGGGCTTCAGCAAGCGTAACCACAGTATACGCTCGCAGTATCATGAACGGCACGGGAAACAACCAGTTCTCCCCCAAATCCGCGTATACGCATGAGCAGTCTCTTATGACTTTCAATAACCTCTTCAGCCATCTCAATTAAATGTTTTAAAAGCCAAACGGGGATCCCCGTTTGGCTTTTAAATTTTTCCAAAAGCAAAGGGATCCCCTTCGGGATCCCTTTGCTTTGCCGACACTTTCCTATTTTCCGCCTGGCCCATCCGCCTTTGAAATCGCGCGCAAAAGTGCCCTGGACTTGGTTAGCCCCATCAGCTCTTTCCTGAAGCTGCCATTGTCCAAGCCAAAAATCTCTTCGCACTTGTCAAGCCTCTGGCTTATTTCCTCGATGTCCTTCTCTCTTGCCTTTTTGACCCTATCGCGAAGGTCATTCTTGTAAAGAAGCTCAAACTCATCTCTGTAATCAGGCAGGAGCTTGTCATAATAGGTCAGCATGAACCTGGGCATCTGCTTGCAAAGCTCAAGCATCCTTTCCTTCATGTCTTCGTCGTCTATCAGCTCAGGGTAAAAGTCCGCATCCTCAACAGAGCTTGCAAAGCCTTCGAGCGCGTCCTTCCATTCATCCTCGCTGTGCAGGCTCTTGAACTTCGGGAAATACTCGTAGTTCACAGACGCCAGCTCTTTGAGGATCCGCTTGCTCCTGTTGATGTCAATCGCCCTTTCGCTGGCTTTAACCAAGTACTTCTCGATCACGCGTGTGTAGCGCCAAGATGAGAGGCCGTCCCCTTTCGCCCTGTCATGCCACAGCTTCAGCACAGCTACCTCAAGCTCTTCGCTCTCGTCATTCTCTTCAATGAAAAAGCGCGCGTACGACCCCACAAACTGGGCATTGGCCTTCATGAACGCTCTGGCCGCCTCTTCGCCCTCGAACTCCAGTATTAAGTCTTTCCTGACAACAATAGCATCATTCCGGTCTAGCTTCTCAAGATGCTTCTCAAGCTCCGCTCTGCAGTTCTTGTTTGCGCAGCACGGCACCACAGCCGTCCTGAGATCCCTGCGGGACTTGGGATCAAATTCAGGGTTGTCTATGACTTGCTTGAAGACAAGGTTGAACACGTCCTCGCATATCTCAGAGTTGCCTATGCCCTCGCAAAATTTCCAAATCAGGTCGACAAGATCAAAAGCCTTGTCATCCAAGTCCTCGTCATAAACGCTTTTCACAGGCCACTTGAGATATGTCAAAACCTCTCTTGTCGCCAGAACGTACAGCGCCAGCTGATTAAGCCCTTCAGCCTGCTTTCCCATTTCGACTGCGGCGTCAGCGAACTGTATCAATTCCCGCTTCCCTTTCTCCCAGTCATTGCGAGCAAGCGCCTTCTTCTCAAAATCCCGCAGCATCTTAAAAGCCTTTTTGGTCAGCTCGTTTTGGGGATATACAAGGAACTCTGTGTCAGTCATGTTTGCCTCCTATGCCTAAAGCATGAGCTTCAGGCTGTTCGCCCGTGGACATTGGGCAAGCGCCTTTTGGAATTTCGGGATGCGCTCATGTTAGCCCCCATAATATATCGTCAAATATGCGCAAGAAAGGAATGACGGATTCCTTCTGATTAAAAAAGTTTTTCATGTTTGCTCGCGCTATGTATCCCCGCACATTTTAAAAAAGTTTTCATGTTTGCTCGCGCTATATATCCCCGCACATTTCCGTCCATATTCGAATATCAGGCAAAATCCCGAAACAGCCAAGCCGCGCAAGCGGCTTGGCTGTTTGATCCTTTGATCTGGAACTGGGACGCCGCAATTCTTGGCTTTTCGCTAATTCACCTTGCGCAGCTCATCCACGAACATCCGGTTGCTCTTGTAGCTATTCATCAGCTCCTGTTTAATTGCGCGGTTGTCCTTGGAAAAGACGCCTCTGTACATGCGAATCATGTCGCAGACTTCTTTCAGCTCTTTGCGGGTGCTGGCCATTTCCGCATTTTTGCGGATGTGATCCACAAATAACAGGGCTACCCGCTCTCTTTGGCTTCTCGGGATTTTGTTGTAGAGCTTCAATGCCAGGAAGGGTTCGTCCTCGCATATCGAGCCCAATTTATCCCTTACGCTCTCATCATTGATCACCAGTTGGTAAAGCGCGTTTTCCTTGGATCCGCCCAAGATGATCTTAATGCACTCCTTCCATTCTTCCGGAGTGTGCAGGCTCTTGAAATTTTCGTAATAGTCGGAATCCTTGATCGCCAGGTACTTCAATATGTCCTTCTTTTGGCTTATGTCCGGGGTTTTTTCGCTTATCTCCACCAAGTAAGGCATCGGGTCAATATCCCAATCGTATTCGAACTCGCTGCAAAACTTCAATGCCTGGTTGTAGTTGCCCCTTTTTATGGCGCACTTGATCATTTTGTCAGGGAAGTTCTCTAAGAGGTTCAACGTGCCTTCCTCGTACTTCTGCAACTCTTCAATGCCGTAGAAACGCTCTATGAGCTTGCGCATGAGCTCTTGCTTCTTGCTTTCATCCTCTATCTCGTCTACCCGGTTTTCAAGCATCAACTTGCACATCTCGTTAGGGCAAAGCGGGAGCAGCACGTCTGAAATCAGGATGTACTGGATGTCGTTACCGTAAGCGTGCACTCTCGCGCACCGGTCAAAGACCAGGTTAAAGGCTCTCTCTTTGTCCTCTTCGCGCTTGAAGTACTTGAAGTCGTTCTTCAAGTAGTTGATCAAGAAATACGCCTTTTTCATCGCGGGCTGGTTTACGAGGCTCAGGGTGCCCAAGAATTCCGCCAGCGCCATGACCGTGACAGCGAAAGCGTTTTCCATGTCTCCGTCCTTGCGGCACTTGTCCACCAGCTTCAATTCCTTGTCCAGGCAGCCAGCAAAGCTAGCAGCCGCTCCAGACGCCCCCTGGAACTTTTCGGAGTAGTACTCCCTCCAATAGGACTTGGCCTCTTCCGTCACCCCATTGCGAGGGTACCGGAGCCATTCCAGCTCGCGCCCGAGCGATGGCGCTTGCCTTATGACCGAGTTCAGCACGTAGATCAGGTCATCCTTGCTGGGCTCATTCGGCAATTCATCCAAAGCTTCCATTATGCAAAAGTGGTCAGCCATAGTTGTCAACATCCTTTGCTGTGAATTAACGTTGTCTAAGCTCTATTGCCATGTCGATATGCCAGCAAGCGCCGTACGTCCGCGCGTTATGTAATAGCGCGGTTTAAGAGCATATCCCAAAATCAATTTTATGGCGCGGAAAAAGCCACGCAAGTTTGCTCGCCCTTGCTTGAGACAAACACTGAGAAAGCTCGCATGCCTTTTGGCGATTTGACTTGGGCAAACGCTGCCCCGCGCCTTTTATGAATTTTGGGATATGCTCTTTGCCCCTCCCCTGTCAAGCCTGCTGCGCAGGCTTGACAGGGGAGCTTTAGCGCTTCTAGCAAGGTTAAAAATGGCGAAGCCTCTCGCCCCAAGCCGTCAAACTGGCGGCGCTGGCACTGCTTGTCTTGCTTTGGCTCTACAAAAAGTATACCAGAATGCCAAAAGCATATCAAGCCTTTAGCAATAAATATTTTGTATTTTCTGCCACATCGAACCATATTTGTTCAACGACTCGCGTCGCTGACAGAGAATCAATTCCTGTTTTTGCATTATATTATCATAAAAACTTCAAATTCGCCTTGCCTTTTGATTTTTCTCGCCAGCCAGCGCCCCTAGCGCCTTTTCCAGCCAGCCTTTGTTTGAATGGTAGAACATTCTGACCAAAATGGCTAACACACAGCGTTAATGGATAACACTTCGCTATTCATGGTGCTATACTCCTATACTGATGAGCGATTTTTAAGAATATCACCTTCAAGCCCGCGCGAAGCGCGCCGGCCATGGATGCGAATTATTCTAAATTTCAAGCTCGTCCGAGTCTTCATCAGTTAGCTCCCACTAACTTTTTAAGGATTTTAATGGCAATATAACCGCATAAGCGCGTGAAGGGGGCTTGGCGAGGGAAATGCGAGCGCGTATGGGTGCCGCGCTTCGCGAATGGGGAAATTCAAAACTCTGGCTGGAAAACACGTGAAAACGCGTGTTATTGGATCTTTGGCAAGACATTCCAGCCTAATCACAAGGAGGATTTTTATGCAAAGAATGAAAAAACCGCTAATGCGGGTGCTGTCGTTCCTGCTGGCATTGGCCGTGCTTTCAACGACGGCGTTTGGCGCCTATCCCGATGGCACGTGGACCGGCACGGCAGAAGGGCGAGGCGGCGCTCTCACAGTAGAGGTCACGGTAGCCGACGGCAAGATCACGCAGATTGATGTTGGGGAGAATTCAGAAACAGCATCCTATCTGGCCACAGCCAAGGCTATCATAGACGACATCACGTCTTCCCAGAGCCTGGATGTGGACACGGTTTCAGGCGCTACGCTATCGAGCCGCGCAATAAAGAACGCGACTATAGCCGCTATCAATTCTGCGTCTGAAAAGCCTGGGATATTCGACTCCGGCAACGGAAGCATTGCCTCTCCTTACGCAATCGCAACTGTGGCGCAGCTTCAAGCGTTTGCATTGGACGTAAATGGCGGCGAAACTTACTTAGACAAATATGTCAAGCTTGTCTCTGACATCGACATAAGCGGCATTGACTGGACGCCCATTGACCTTTTCGCGGGAACATTCGACGGAGACGGCCATGTGGTTGACGGGCTCACAATAGGATCGGAAAGCGGCAAAGCTGCGCTTGCAAACGCGGGATTCTTCGCTTCCCTGGCAAAAACGGCTGTCATAAAGAACCTTGGCCTTGAGAATGTTGCCATATACGCAACCAACAGCGGAGCGCTATCTCGAGCTGGAGGGCTTGCCGCAACAAGCGCTGCAGGAACCGCCGCTGATGGCGGCGCTGTCATCTACAACTGCCATGTCACAGGCAGCGTGGTCAGCATGGAAACAACATCGGCCCATATCGCTCATGCTGGCGGCCTTATAGGCGCTTGCGGAACGTATATGACAATAGCCAACTGCTATACCGACATCGATGTCGTATCGAGAACCGGCGGCACCAACGCGGCGTATGGTGGCGGCATAGCCGCAATGGGCGGCAACAATGGCACAATTCTGAACTCCTACGCCCTGGGCGATGTAACCCTGTATACCTCAGGATCATCTGCGGCAACAGGCGCCCTGGCTGGCGGGCTAGTTGGGATGATGGTAGGAAAAGCTTACAACTGCTACGCTAGCGGAAACATAACTGTCACTGGGGTAACTTCCAGCAACGGATCCGTTCAGTTCACTGCGGTGGGCGCTTTGGCGGGCCAGCTCATAAAAACCACTGGCGGCTTGAACCATTCCTATTACAGCGCTGACACTGTCATAACGATAAACGGCACTGCTGTCACTCCTGTTCCGTGCGGCACAGCCACAGAATCGGCAAGCAAGCAGCCGGAAAACATCTCAGCGCCTTCTGGCTTGGATGCCCTGGTGTCTGTCCTTAACATGGGCGTTTCAACATTGAATAACGGAACCGCCGACATTGAGGTCAATCCAGCCAACGCCCGCGAATTCATATCCGTTCCTGCCGGAGTGACATTGCTGAACTGGGATATCGCAGACGGAAAGATCGCGTTCACAGAATCTGTGACACCATCTATTCCAGATGACAGCATCTTCGATTCCGGAAGCGGAAGCGAGCTAGACCCCTATGTAATAGCAACCGAAGAGCAGCTTCGAGCTTTTGCCACTTCTCTCTCAGACACCATTGACTATGCCAACACCTTTATTAGGCTTGCAAATGACATCGCCTTGGCTGGCGGAGAATGGATCCCGGTAGGGGAAGGCGACTACCTCTTCTCCGGCCATTTTGACGGCAATGGCCATGCCATAAGCGGCTTGACATATGCCAGCGATGGAGTGGAAAAAGACGCCTCCAAGACCCTCTATGTCGGCTTCATTGGGATCCTTGGCGGCACTGTGAAAAACCTGTCCCTTCTTGACGTGAGCATCACGGCGATAGGCACAAAAACTGTCTACGCCGGAGCTGTGACAGGGTACGCCTATACTGCTTCAGCTGTCATTGACAACGTATTCGCAAGCGGCACAGTCTACTGCGAAACCACAGAAGAAGGCAACAACTTCTCAGGCGGGCTTGCAGGAAGCCTGTATCGCGGAATCATAACAAATTCCGGCGCTGACGTCTTCGCAAGCTCCGTCCAAAGAGGAGGCTACTGGGCTGAGGTCGGCGGAATAACGTCCATGAACAACAGAGGATATATCCTAAACTGCTACTCCCTTGGCGATGTCTACGCATATGCCAGCCGCGCCTTGGAAGCGGCCATAGCCGCCTCCAACCTGGTAGGCATGCAAGCTGGAATCCTGGCCAACAGCTACGCCACTGGAGATCTAGAGACTTCTGACTGGGCCCAGACCATCGGCGCCGCAAGCGGAGACACAACAGCCATCGGCACTGGCTACTTCCTGTATTACAACTCAGAAGCCAGCCAAAACATCGGCGGCCAAACCCCAAGCCCCATTGTTGGCGTAGGGCTAACAGCGAAGATGCCAGATGAAGACGATCCTTCGATCCTGCTTTCAGGCTTCAACCATGAGCTTACTCCGCTTGAGGCAGCTTCTTTCAAGTCCCAAGACCTTGCTGACTTGCTGAACCTGAACCTGACCCAGTTCCCGGTAGATCTAACTGCGCTTCCGGCAAGCGTAGAGCTCAATAGCTGGGAATTAGCAAACGGCACTTTGGCGCCCTCAGGCGCCCCTGCAGCAGTGACCTTCGTCCCAGTCATTTTCATAGATGACACCCCTCCAGCGTTCCAAGCGGGCGAGTACCTAGGCCGTGACGAAGGCAAGTCTCAGACAGTAGGAATCAGCGTAACTGATGACTCTATCATCTCCATCACCCTCCTGGATCCGGCAACGCTTGACGGCAGTGGCGAGATAATAGAGCAGGCAATACTAAACCCCAATGCCCTGGCGTCTCTCCCGGCAGGCTCTGACGCTCTGATCTCTCTCAAGGAAGCCATCTCAGCCGCCTTGGACAAAGCCAAGATCGGCGACAAAACCGGATACGGATCAGCTGATCCTTCCATATTCGAAAGCGGCCAGGGTTCTCTTGAAGACCCCTACATCATTAAAAGCGAAAGCCAGCTCAGAGCCTTTGCAAGCGCCATAAACATCGATGAGAGCTTTTCCGGCAAGTTTATTAGTCTTGCTGCGGACATCGAGCTTTCCGAAGAATGGATCCCCACAGGCGGCGGAAATGGGGCTCACTCCTTCTCAGGAACATTTGACGGAGGAAACCATGAAATCAGCAACGTCGCAATCGGAATGGTTCAGCCCTCCAGATACCTGTTCGCCGGGTTCTTCGGATACGGCAACGCCATGTCTGTCAAGAACCTGAGCCTTAAAAACGTCTTCATCGACAACATTTATTCAGGCGATGACCGCGCCTTCGCTGGCGGGCTCGTTGCTGGCCTTGACGGCATGTCCTATATCGATGGAGTAACAGTTTCAGGAGAAATCAGAAACAACGCGGCAGGAACAGGATCCTGCTCCGTAGGCGGCATAGTAGGCTTCGCTAGCGGCTATGGCAACGTCGCCACTGGATCGCCTGAAAACTCTTACTCCACTTTCATCTCCAATAGCGGATCAGACGTAGCTGTCAGCGGGCAGTCCTTTGACGGCTGGGTTTACGCTGGCGGCATAATAGGAAACACCAACAGAACCTATATCACCAATGCCTATTCGCTTGGCGATGTGACCGTCTGGAGCGGAAGCGATGACCGCGCCAACTTCAACCGCGCCGCGGCTGGAGGAATAGCCGGATTCAACGCTGGCTATGTGGCAAACGCATATGCCCTTGGAAACATGAAATCAGTCACTGTCACTACTGACGTGGGCGGCTACGCGGGACGCCACACCGGAATCGCGACTTCCCAGTTTGTCTACTATAATATGGACGCCCTGCATAGCTCAGGAGACTCTGCTCTTTCTCCAGCTCCAGGCGTTGGATATGTCGTTTCCTCATCTACCGGAAGCGCTCCAGATTTGACCGGCAAGATCGAATCAGAGCTAAAAAGCCCCGCTTTCGCAGATCTCCTAAATGAAAACCTAGCTTCTGTCGCAAACCCAAACCCAGATCAAGAACTCAAGCTCTGGGCTTATGACGAGGAATCTGGATTTGTCAAGTTCAAGCCCCAAGAGCCCATCTGGCTCAAAGACCTCAAAAACCCCTTCCTGGGAGAGTGGCAGTCCGAGATTCCCAGCGCCGGCACCCTGATATTCACCTATAAGACCGATGGCAGCTTTGACTACGAAATGGTCGGAGTTCCCCCGGAAGAAGGCGGAATAGGCAAAGGCGCCTACACAGTCATCGGAAATAGGCTTGTAACCTACCTGGACTTCGAAGGCGCCGCCATGTACGAGTTTGAGGTCATTGACAACAATACCATTCTCGTCACGGAGCTGGAAGCCGAAACTTCCACCCCAGGAAGCACCGCCCCCTTTATCCGCGTTCCCGGCTCAGATTCAGTCACCGACGATCTTCCTTTCGTCCTTGAAAACGAGCTCAACGGTTCTTGGAGAGCGCTCATTCCTCCCGAATCAGAAGACGAAGATCCCAGCGATGTCGTAATGATCGCCGACTCCAGCTCTTCCTGCTCATTCCTCTACCTGGACTACGACGCGGTCTATAGCGGCAGCTACTTCACAATAGATGACGTCATCGGCTTCTTCTCTCCAGATCTGAACCTGCTTGAGCTATTCCAGTTCTCCAAGATAGATGAATATGCCTTTAGCTTTACAGAATTCCTGGGCCTTAACGAGGATGGCTCAAGAAACCTGGGCGCAACCGCCGATTTCAAGCGCCTTGGAGACAAGGCCGCACTCGCAGCCAAAGTCGATGAGCTCAAAGATACAGAAGAAAGCAGCTTCACATCAGAAAGCTGGGAAGCCTTCCAAGCCG
Source organism: Clostridiales bacterium (assembly GCA_031270945.1). Taxonomy (GTDB): domain Bacteria; phylum Bacillota; class Clostridia; order Lachnospirales; family WQUN01; genus JAISWZ01. Next base: position 111,538 of record JAISWZ010000132.1, read on the forward strand.
CCCTCCTATCTGCTCAAGAAGCTCTCGACGATGAGTACGCGACGCAAGAAACGCTGGACACAGCCATTGCCGACCTGGAAGCGGCGTTTGATGAGCTGGCTGAGGAAAGCGGCACTGAAGATGAAGATGACGAAGATGAAGACGAAGATGAAGACGAAGATGATACGGATACTGATGAGAACGACACTGACGATGACGAAGACGATACCGATGATGACGAGAACGACACTGGCGAAGATGACAACGATACTGATGATGACGAGAACGACACTGACGATAATGATAACGGCGAGAACAATAGCGGCAATAGCGGTTCAGACAGCGGATACTCTGGCGGCGGATATTACACAACTACCTCCACTCCAACGCCATCTCCAACCGCCACTCCAACCCCGCAACCGACCCCTGGCGCAACCGCTGCCGTTCCGATAGAAAATTTCACTGACGTCAAGAAAACCGACTGGTTCTACAATGACATAGATTTCGTCCTAAAAAACAACCTGTTTTATGGTACCAGCGAGTCCGCGTTCAGCCCTTACGCTCCCATGACTCGCGGAATGATTGTCACTGTCTTGCACCGCTTGGCTGGCTTGCCCAAACCCGGAACAGGATCATTCCCTGATGTAGTCGCAGGATCCTGGTATTCTGACGCTGTCGCCTGGGGCTTTTCCAACGGCATTGTCGCTGGGATAGCCGGAGGCCAGTTCGCGCCAGACATGAGCGTAAACCGTGAGCAGCTCGTGGTCTTTTTCTACCGCTACGCGCTTCTTATAGGCAAAGCCAAACCCAGCGCTGACTTGTCAGCCTTCAGGGATGCGTCCGGCATATCCAGCTGGGCCCGCCCCGCGTTTGAATGGGCTGTAGGCGCAGGAATCGTCTACGGCAAAGGCAACGGAATCCTAGACCCGATCTCAGGCGCCACCCGCGCTGAAGTGGCGGCGATAGCAAGACGGTTTGCGCTGTTTGCGCAAGCGCAGTAGGATAAAATATGAGGCGCCTTTAGCGCACCGTGTATGAGGCGCCTTTAGCGCACCGTGTATGAGGCGCCTTTAGCGCACCGTGTATGAGGCGCCTTTAGCGCGCCGTGTATGAGGTGCCTTTAGCGCGCCGTGTATGAGGTGCCTTTAGCGCGCCGTGCTATATGAGGCAGTATCCATAACAAGGCGCGTGATCCACGCGCCTTGTTTCTATTGCCTTTCCCTCTCTTTCGCGCATGCTAGATATGGAGGGAATGTGTATGCCGGCGGGGATTCAGGGATTGGCTGAAATGAGGTTTTTGCAAATGGGTGTTCCTTGTTTCATATTACTGTATGCTTAACATTATATGTGATATTGACATGTGCTTTGCGGAATATGAGAGTCCCCTCTTTCCAAGTGAAAACCGCCCCGAGATGAAAGGACTGATTTGAGGCATTATTTAGCAACCTAGGGTTCGCCTGAGATATCGCATAGTTTGTTAATCACACTGTAATAGAGCAGTAGAAACCCCTCGGTCTGAGCAGGAGATCCCAAGGGGCATGTCTATGAAGGCAACGTCTGTACATTGGTTTTTCTTGAATTCTCTCTTTCTTGAATTCTTTCTTTCTTGAATTCTTTCTTTTAATTCTGCAAGCTCCGCAAATTCAACGCCTTCAAGATCGCCCCTCCTATCGCCTTGGCGACGGGAGGCGGGAACGCGTTTCCTACTTGCCTGTAAGCCGCTGTCTTCTTCCCAGCAAACATCCAGTCATCTGGAAATCCTTGAATAAGCGCCGCCATTTGCACTGTCAGCTTGGGCTTGCCTAAAAAGCCTTCTGGCGGAGGATTGTCTGCTACGCCTCTGCCGTCAACATCAAGCAAGCCCCACGCTTGCTTTGCTCTTGAAGGCCCCAGGTCAGCCCCTCCATGCTTCTTGCTTCCTCCCACCAGCGTTGGAGCTATCCTATTAGCCTTCAAGGCCCAGTCAGCAGCGCCTCTCCAGCCATTCCTTGACATTTCATCAAGAAGCGCTTGCCCTACAGTAAGAGGCTCTGCTTTTCCCTGAGGCCAAGCAAACACTTTCGCGTAACATGGCTTTAGCGCAACAAGAACTGTTCTCTCCCTTTTTTGCGGAACCCCGAAATCCGAAGCGTTTACCCGCTCCCAGAAGCATTCGTATCCCAGCTCTTCAAAAGACTTTTTTATCCATGCCCGGTAGTCATCAAATTTTTTGGAAAACAGCCCTTTTACGTTTTCTAGCATGACCGCCTTTGGATCGCATTCCTTTGCCAGGCGCAGCGCTTCTGGAAACAAGTCTCTGTCATCCACCTGCCCCAGCTGCTTTCCAGCTACCGAAAATGGCGGGCAAGGCACTCCGCCCGCCAGCAAGTCAATCCCTTTATATCCCTTTGCGCTGAAAGCCTTGGCATCTCCTTCAATGACGTTCCAGGATGGCCGGTTGGCGCGAAGCGTGGCGCAGGCGTTTGGATCTATCTCGACAAGGGCCGCATGCTCAAACCCGGCCTGTTCAAGGCCTAAGGCTTGTCCTCCCGCCCCAGCGCAAATCTCTATTGATCGCACTTTGATCGCCTCCGCAAAGTTCGCTCCGCCATGCGCGTTAAAAGAAGGGCGCTGTCGCACCCGAAGTTAAAAACTCAAACCTTAGCATCCTTGGCTGCCGCTACAGTATTCTTTAGCAGCATTGAAATAGTCATAGGCCCGACTCCGCCCGGAACAGGCGTGATATAGCCTGCCACTTGAGAAACGCTGTCAAAGTCCACATCTCCGCAGACCTTTCCGTCTGGAAGACGATTTACGCCTACATCAATGACGCAGGCTCCGGGTTTGACCATGTCAGCTGTTACATATTTAGGCTTTCCGATTGCCGCAATCAGGATATCCGCTTCTTGGGTCACTGACTGCAGATTTGCCGTTCTTGAGTGGCAGATTGTCACAGTTCCGCTTTCATGCAGGAGAAGCATGGCAACTGGCTTTCCGACGATATTGCTTCGCCCTATGACCACGCACCGCTTTCCGCTGATAGAAACGCCGCTCCGCTTGATTAGCTCGATAATCCCAGCAGGTGTGCATGGCGCCAACGAATGCTGCCCGATCATGATCCGTCCGACATTGACAGGCGAAAAAGCGTCAACGTCCTTCGAAGGATCAATCGCCTCGATCACGGCTTCAGAATCCATATGCTTGGGCAATGGCAATTGAACCAGGATTCCGTGGATGTCCTCTCTCTTGTTCAGCTTTTCCACCAGCTCCAGCAGCTCGGACTGCTCCGCGCTTTCCGGCAGCTTATAGACCTCTGACAGGATGCCAGCGGCTTTGCATGCCTTTTCCTTGCTTCCTACATAGATTTGCGACGCCGGATCCTCTCCAACTATGACAACGGCAAGTCCAGGCTTTAGTCCGACTTTTTCCAGAGCCTCAACTTCCGCCTTTATCTCTTCACGGATCTCTTTCGCTATTGCTTTTCCGTCAATAATGTGAGCCAATCAAGTTTCCTCCAATCTATTAAGTGCTTGTCTTTACCCGCTTTGAACACGGATATTGATCGGATTTGACGCTCCTGACTGCCGATCTTTGGCAAGCCAGGCATAGTCATTATATCACCAGTGAGCGCCACGATAAAGCCTGCGCCAGCGGAGACTTTCAGGTTTCTCACTGTCACTGCGAATCCTCTTGGCGCGCCCAGAAGGGATGCGTCATCTGAAAAGCTGTACTGGGTTTTTGCCATGCAGACAGGAAGTCTGCCAAACCCCTGCTTTTCCAGCTGGGATGCTTGCTTTTGCGCCGCTGGCGTTAGGATAACCCCTGTCTGCGTGATCGGATTTAGAGCATATCCCAAAATTATATCCGAGGCACCGGAAAAATCCGGATGTTTGCTCGCAGAAGCCCGAGCAAACTAGTTGAAGCATTCGCCAGGATTTTTCCGGTGCCATTTCGGAA
>JAISWZ010000260.1 GCA_031270945.1 Clostridiales bacterium
AGGGCCGCAGCGGAATGCTGCGACCCTTGCTCCAGGGTGTTTCGGCTCGCTCCAGATGTCAAGGTCGCAGAGTATTTTTTTGCGGGAAAAGCACCCGCAAAAAAATCTTCCTGCTTCCCTTGACATTTGAATCGAGCTCTAAGCCGAGTGTGATCATGATATTCATAAAGGCGCAACACTTGGCATCTGGAGCGAATATTCACTATATTTCAGCGAAATTCGGCTCCATATTTTCCTTTTCCAAACTTGAACTTCTTGATCGCCGCTCATAGTTTTTACAATGTGGAACCAAGTTATGAGCGAGAAGCAAATGATTGGGGATAAGCTCCAGTGAGTTGAACAAAATACCAAGTATTAATGCTATACTTGGTTAATATACTGTGATGTTCGGTAATTTCACTAAAAGCCTAGAATCCCATTTTTCAGCGGTTGCACCGCTTGAGATCCTAAACGTTATGACTAGCCTCCCTTATGCATATCCAAAAAAATGCTCACTTGGCAAAAAACCCGCGGTTTTTGCCTTGGATGACAGCGCTATTTTGGATTTCAAAAACTCCATGAAGTGGTAGATTTTTGGAGCTTCCTCCTACCATGACAGCCATCTGGCCCGCTTCCACAACCCATTTGCTTTCATGGTCAAGGAAAGCGAATTGATCCGCGCGCACATCAAACTGTAGTGATTTGGTATCGCCCGCTTTCAGAAAAAAACGCTTGCTTCCGGCAAACTCCATATACGGTCGCACCATGCTGGCCGCCAAATCACTGACATAAAGTTGGGCAACCTCTTCACCATCTATGTTCCCAGTATTTGTTACATCGAAGCAAATCTGCGCTATGCCGTCAGCTGGAACACAATTGGTCACAATAAGGTTTGAATACTCGAATGTCGTATAGCTCATGCCTTCCCCGAAATGGAAAAGCGGCATTTTGCTGCCTTCCACATATTTGGCGAGAATCATATTCAATCCGTTTGTAAAATAGCTGTTCCCTATCTTCTGCCCGACATGAATCGGAATTTGACCCGCGTTTCGCGCTGCTGTAACCGGCAAGCGACCGGCGGGGTTATAGTCTCCGAAAAGAACATCAGCTAACGCTTCGCCGCCTGTTGTCCCTGGAAACCAGTTTTCAACAATAGCGTTCATATGGTCTGCACAAAACTCGCTAGACAGTGGACGGGCGTCCATATGCACCAGCACACAAGGTGTGCCGACATTTAGGATTTCCCTTGCAAACTCCTCTTGAATGCCAGGCAAACCAATATTGTCGCTGTCAATCCCCTCGCCAATCGTGCAATTCAGCCCCCAGCCATATTTGCCGCCAAGGGTCATGATTGCCACGTCCGCGTTTTTCACAGCTTCAATGGCATCGTCAAATTGGCGCTTATCCTGTCCCGCGACCTCGCAACCAACAGCGTATGCGATCTCTGCATCATGGCATTTTGTACGAATAGCTTCCAGTATGGTGGGCGTCTTGCCGCGCAACATATCCTCCATTGCTTGCGTAACCAGCTGATGCTCTTTTAGCACACGGCTGCCAAGCATTTGGTCGCTCTGAATGAAACCATCATCATCTGGCTCTTGTTGCATTGACGGGCCAGCCAAACCGGCCATTTCGCCTTTAGAGCGGCCTAAATCCATCTCAATTGACGCTGGATGGGTATAGCAGCCAAACAGCATCCTCAAACTGTCTGCATGTGGGCCGACGACAGCTATTTTTTTAACGTTTTTCGACAGTGGCAAAATGCCATCGTTTTTCAAAAGAACAATTGATTGCCTTGCGGATTTAAGGCTCTGAGCGCGAAATGCAGGATTGCTGTAGGCATCGTTGAACAATTCTTCATGGGGGTACGGGTTTTCAAAAAGCCCCAGCTTGAACTTGGTTTCCAATACGCGCCTAACCGCCTGGTCAATATAGGCTACATCCAGGTCGCCGGATTGCGCCGCTTCAACCAAATTCTTGCCATAACCGCGCGGAACGGGACATTCCACATCCAATCCAGCCTTTAAGGCCATAATGCCAGCTTCGGCCATATCCTTTGACAAACGGTGTTCCGGCACACGGTTTATGGACATGTAATCCGAAACGACCATGCCTTTGAATCCCATTTCATCACGCAGAAGGTCGTTCAGGATTGATTTGGATACAATGACCATTTCATTGTCTATTGTGCCATAAGTATTCATTACGGATTGCAAATCAGCTTCAGTAATGGCCGCCTGAAAAGGCTTTGCGTATACCTCCAGCAAATCTCTTGCTGGAATGGGGCTAGACGCCATGTTAAGCCCGCCTTCAGTCACGCTGTAACCGAGGAAATGCTTTCCGGTGACAGCTACCCCTTCTGTCAAGTCAGAGCCTTGCAAGCCTTTTGTAAAGGCAACACTCATTTCGGCGGCAAGCGTAGGATCTTCTCCATAGGTTTCTCCGATGCGGCCCCAGCGGGGATCACGCGCCACATCCATAACTGGTGAAAGTGCTTGGCGAAACCCTGTAGCTAGCATCTGCTTGCGTATAATGTCTCCCATTTCACGCACAGTATCAGGCGCAAATGTAGCGCCTAAGCCGATTGCTGATGGAAATACGGTAGTTTCCGGGCCAACAAGGCCAGTAAGAGCCTCGATGTGAATAATTGGGGGGATGCCAAGCGGTTTCTGCAGAACGTAGTCTACTATTTTGCAATTGTTTTCCGCTGTTTCTTTTGCGGTCTTTCCGCCGCCGAAAACAGCAATTTCTCCAATCCCATGAGGAAAATACTGCAACGTCATGGATGGGTCGCTACCCATTGACATCATGCATTGCAATTGCGCTACCTTTTGCTCCAGACTCATGCGCGACATCAAATCTTCAATACGCTCGACAATCGGCAAAGAAGAGTCCTTGTAACTATCCATGCTAAATCCCCCTAATGTGCTGAATGAAAGCTTTTGGCGGAACGGATTCTTGCGAGGCGTTCAAATGCTTGAAAAGGCGAACAAAGGATGCAATACATCTGGCACATAACATTGCAAGGCGAAATTCGCTCTCGGCTGCTTTCCCGGCCTTGGGCAAATCCCAAGATCATCTCTGCTCTTGCGCAAGGGTTATGGGATATGACTAAATATTGGCAATGGCCAGGTCGGCATAGCACCCATAGCACCACTTGTTGCTGTCTCCGAAACCAATGGAGACAAGAAAGCATGACTAGAACCCTCAGCAGCTTGTGATAGCAGAAATTATTGTAACTGCATTATAACATCGTCTTTAGCTTGACCTGTAACGTGATTTATATATTTAAATAACATATCTAATGAGAATGAAAGATTGGCATGAAATTATTAAAATATAACTACTATTATTAAAATTGTGAATGCGCAAGGCTCTGGAATGGGGGATACTTTTAAAAACGGTTCTTTAGCAAAGGCTGGCAATGTCGCAACGATCGACGCATTCCAGGGAACGCTAGTATAAGCGTTCCCTGGAATGCGCCTAATCAAGCAACCATGCTTGCAAGTGGCATTGAACGGCGCTAAAAGAGAAATTTTCCTGAGAGCTGTGCACGTGCGATGCCTACTCTTGAAGTAGGCTGAGTCACTGCCCCAGCCGATATATTTGAGGCCGATCAGCAAAACAAAACAGTCATTAGAGCATGTTTCGCTGATCAGAGCGAGACTTTCTGCTTGGCAGGCGCTAAAGGCGGTAAGGCCAGGCCGTACAAAAGGCCAATGGTGCTCATTGCTTCAGCATCAGCTCATCGCTTAGTTTCTGTATGAGCGGTGCAATTTTCTCGCGCTGCTTTTTCGTAACGAAAACATACAGAAGGAATGCCAGCGACACGCCTATGATTCCGATTATTCCTATTACAATGCCGGGCAAGAAATACTCTGTCAATTCCAATACGCAAGTTAGGCCTATGCCAAAGAATATTGCACTGGTTATGCCTACAACTAGCGCGACGATTGTGTCGAGTTTTTCCGAGTTTCTGTCAAGCCTGCGGAGCCGTTCCAATTTATTTTCCTCGTTAAGCATGTATTTTTGCCTGATTTTCTTGACTTCTTCATTTTGTTTTGCTGAATAGGTGTAGCTGAAAGATTTGTTTTCATTATCCATGTTTATCCTCCTGTTGGTTTTGGACACTCTTGTTTGAATCCCTCCGTTTGTGGCAGCAAATGAGCCCAAATCCTCTTTCTCTAAAGAGACATCTTTCTTGGCTAGACAGTGTAAAGCTTAAATGTATGCAAATTGTTTGGAAAATATTAATAATTAGCGCATGCCCTCATCCTCTAGCCATAGCTCTCAAATCATCAAACTATTCAAGAACGTAGCTATCTGCTATTTCGACGTCAGTTTCTCAATGCTTTTATTGGCATGTTGAACCATGAATACCGCCATGCAAAATACGGCAAATCACACGCAAAAACCAGATATGCCGTTCATCAAGCCTTAAAGCTTTCGCTATCCGCACCTCCAAATGACGCGAACATCGCCACCAGCGCCTTCATGAGATTGTTATCTTTAATGTTGACAATAAAGGGTTGTTAAACTTGTGGTACTTCACTACATTTATTGAAAACTTGCATACATATTGTGCCAGATGATTATTTAGTCTTTTTAATCGCAACGTATGCTAACAAATGGTAATCATTTGTGCACTTTGAAATCGAGCAGACAAATATTCGCGAATCCGCTATACAAAATTTGGTATCTCAGCATAAGGCATAGATGATTTTATAGGGCAACTTAATCGGTCACATTAGCTAATCAAAATGCAAGTTTTGAATACATTTACACCTGACATGATAATGCAATAAAATGCATAGGAAAATCAAAAGCCCTGGATATTTTCAGCTTCAGGATGTTTGTAATTAACTCTGAAAATTACTGGTTGATTCACTAATGGATATTATAGCCCCGAGTTAATCTGTGGGTAGCGCTTAAAATTCGTTTAACAGGGCGTTTAACGATATAATTGCGACGTATTCCGTCAATGATAGTTAAAATGTAGCTTAGAAATATTACGTTTATAAAGGTTGGTTGTGCGCTTTTTCGTATGTCAGCAGTAAAATCAATATCCATCGTCACGAGGAATATCAAAAAACTGCATGTAACGATAAAAAGAAATAATCAGTAAAAATGTTATAAAGTAATAGGCGAAAACACGTATCGTATCATCGGAACTTTTCGATTATTAGGTGGACGCAAAGCAAACAAACGCTTAGATTTAGGGCGTTCCGATTTCTTCATTGCATTTGCGCCGCCTTATAGCTCTGGATTTTTTTGAGAAGTTTGTGAATAGCCGTCTAGCGCTTCCGGCATATTTTCTTTGATTTTCAATGCCTCTTGCAAATCTTCATGCGATTCTTGTGGCGCTTCTTGCATGTCCTGTTGCTGCCTTAGCGTTTCAATAGCTTCTGGAAATTGCTCCTGTGATAGCTCATGCATTTCTTGCGCTTTATGTTGCAGCTCTTGTTTTTCCTGCGTTTCTGAATGTTTTTTATGAGATTTGTAGAAAGTGCTATTGTAACGCATAAAAAGAACGATATTGACCAAAGTTGATAAAATATCCGCCAGTACGGCAGACCATAAAAAGCCTTCAAGCCCAAACACAGCGCTGAGAATAAACGTCAGCGGCAAGAGAAAAATGCCTTGCCTTAATAGCGCCACAACTGTAGCAACAGTAGCCTGGTTGGTGGATTGCAAGAAAGTGGTGCATAAAAAGCCGATGCCAAAAATCGGGCCAGTTACCATGGCAAGCGCTACGATATGTTGCCCAAGCTGTGATACCTCTGCGTTATCCAAGAAAATAGAAACTAGTGTGGCGCGTCCCATAAATACCGTTGCTGTCAAAACGACCCCAATAATCACCGTTGAAATGGCGGTTCGCTTTAATATGGCGTTCATCCTTTCAAACAAGCCCGCTCCGTAGTTATACGCAATGGCGGGCTGCACTCCCATGCTGATGCCCAGCTGAATCATGCTGACAATCATGGCAACTCTGCCTGCAATCCCTGAAGCCGCAATCACGCTGTCACCATACCCGGCGGCAACATTGTTTCGAATGATGGTTGAAAAGCTCATCAATATTATGCCAAAAGCGGTCGGAAACCCCAACGAAAGAACTTTAAGTGAAACTTTAGGCTTGAATGAGAAATAGCGCGGGTTTAATGAAAGCTCATTCTTTTTTCCGAGCATAAACACAATGAAATACACGGAAGCCACAAAGTTTCCTAAAACTGTGGCAATCGCGGCCCCAGCCACGTTTAGTCCGAGAACGCTAATAAAAATGGGGTCAAGCGCCATATTGATGACATTGCCCAGCATATTGCCGATCATCGACTCTTTTGCCGCTCCTTGTGCGCGCACAAGGTTTGCCATGACACTGGAGAATATAATGAAAGGCGCACCCAATGCAAGTATGGTTAAATAGGTTCTTGTATGCTCAACAGTGCTTTCGCTTGTTCCGCTTTCGGCAAGAATAGGCGACATGAAAGAGATCAGAAATAATGCGAACAAAATTCCTACTCCAATGGAAAACCAGCCGCTGAAACTGGACATGGATTTCGCGAGTTTTGTATCCCCCTTTCCAAGCTGCGTGGCGATGGCGGCACACCCGCCCGCGCCTATCAAAGTCCCCAAACCGGATAATATGGACATGATGGGCCCAGCGATGGAAACAGACGCAACCTGCATGGCGTCGCCCGTCTGGCCGATAAAAAAGATGTCGGCCATGTTATAAAGCATCATCATTATAATGATTACGACTGACGGTATGCTCGTTTTTAAGATCAATTTGCCGATGCTTTCGTGCTTGAACAGCTTTTCGCTTTCCATGACATTCCTCCTTGTTACGTCTGCTTTTCCAAGTTACTCCAAGCTAAGCTCATGATTTGATCCTACAGTAAGAACTCCATCAAGGCCCTAAAGCCAAGGTTTTGACTAAAGGCTGTTGCGGCGGACAAACCTTGTATTTAAGCCATTTGCGTTTATTTGTCCGGTGGTTGTTAAGGCAGAATCAAGATTAGCTTCACGATGATTTTTCGCTTTATTGCTGCAAACGGATAAATTTTCGCTCGCTTTTATTTACCTATCTTACAAGGCAAAAGTTTAAGATTTATTTTCTGATTCTGCCGTAACAACCATCAACCCAATAACTCAAATGGCTTAATCACGGGGTTTGTCTGCATAATAGCCTTTTATCAAAGCCTTGATTTCAAGGCCTTTATGGAGTTCTTACTGCAGAATCATTTTATAAATGTTTCTGAAGTATTAATGCCCAAGGAGTTAAAATAGAAGAGCCGATCTCTCGGTATTTGGCGTAGTATTTATTAGTTTTTACATTTTTGCTTAAAATGCTGTTTACTGTCTTGATTTCCTGTGTAGCTAAGAAACAACCGATCTTATCCAGATTCGATCTCTACACCTAATCTTACTGAGGCAAAGCATAGCGGCTTGACGTTGCTCATCACCTACACATTTCTCGTGTTTATGGGGTGCTCTTAATGGATATCGGAGTTCCTCAAAACGCGTATAGGCCAGCAACAGGCTAAGAGCCTGTTGCTGGCCGTTGCTATTCCTTGGATCCGCACTACTTTCGTATGGCATTAGACAAGCATTGGCTTCTCTAAAGCAAGTTAAAGTTACAATTCTTAATGGCCGCGCAGAAGTTTCTGACGAGAAAAAAATTCATGTAATACCGGATAGATTTAAAATCTCCTAGGGGGGTAAAAAGTCGCGTGAATTCAAGATAGACGGCTCTCCCATCATTCTTTCACTGCACCCAGCAACGCGCCTTTTTGAAGCTGTTTCTGCACAAAAGGCATAGCGGCCAGCACCGGCAGCGTAGCGATAAGGATTACGCAATAAGCCACCAAGTAGCGGTTCCAGTCCACAACGGCGGTTGTAAGCGTACTCGCGTTATCTCCCACGATTTGCTTGATCCAAAGCTGAATCGGCCAAAGCTCGCGGTTCTGCGGAACGTAAATCGACGCTTCAAACCACGAGTTCCAAGCGAGAATCGCAGTGTTTATCATTGTTACAATCGTCAGGCCTTTGGCCTGCGGCAGAAGAATCTTAAACATAACTGTAAAATGTCCCGCGCCGTCCAGCTCCGACGATTCCACCGTGCTGACGGGTACCTGCTTAAACCCGTTCAACACCAAAATCATAAACATCGCGTTGGAGCAGCCCGGTATAATCAGCGACCACGGTGTTCCCGTCATACCTAAGTCTTTGATGACCATATATGTCGGTATCATGCCGCCGCTAAACAGCAGTGTAAATACGACAATCATCATCAAAAGCCCTGCGAGCTTCGGTTGCCGATAAATGACATACGCGCCGATAACATTGATTATTAAGCCGAAAACAACATTTCCGACCACGTACAGCAACGTAATCACATAGCTTTTGAGTATGGCGAAATCGCCGTAGCTGAAGGTTTTTTCATAACCCTCAAAGTGCGGCTTACCGTCCGGCGTCACCCACAGCCACGCTATGCCGTCGTGGGCGATGAGCTGTTGGCCCTCCGACAGCGAGGCCATCAGCGTGTGCCACATGGGAATCAGGGCAACCAGCATAACGATAATCAACACGCCGTACATTAAAATATCCGCAAGCTGCCCTTCGGGCGACTGGCCGCGAAACTGCGATTCTATCGACTTGTACGCGCCCACCGCTGTCTTTTCAGTGAATTTGTACGTGCCTACTACGCCTTTTTCAATTTTCTTGTTCGCTTTCATTACCTTGTCCAATACTCCGCCTATTTGCCCATCCCCCCCTAAAACATAGACTGTTTTGTGGCTTTCTTACTCAGCATGTTTCCGATAAGCAACAGCGCTGTGCCGATAACGCTTTGCAATAATCCCGAAGCTGTTGAAAGCCCGAAGCTGTTTGAGCTGCCAAACCCCATTCTATACGTGTAGGTCAAAAGAACATCCGAATGCTCGTAGGTGGACGGCATGTACATCAACAGCACCTTATCGAATCCGGTCACGAACACCAGCCCGATTTGCAGCGTAAACATCATAATGATAATGGGCGTTATACCCGTAATTGTGATATGCAGCAGCTGATTCCAACGGTTTGCGCCGTCCATTTGTGCCGCCTCATACAATTCTTGGTTTATACCGTGTATACCCGCGATATAGATTATCGCGCTGTACCCCGCGCCCTGCCATATGCCAAGAAATGTGTTGATAAACCAAAACGTCGGGCTGTTGTTGGCGAGCCAGTTTTGTTTGGCAAAGCCAAACAGCGACAAGAATTGCGTAATCGCCCCCGTGTCACGCAAAAACTCCTGTGCCAACGAACAGCACACCACCGCCGACACAAAATAGGGCATATACGTAACCGTCTGTACCAACCGCGAAAACCGCTTGCTCCTCAGCTGGCAAACCAGCAACCCCAACAGAATGGGAGCAATAAACCCAATGGTCAAATTAAGCAAAGCCATCGCGCAGGTGTTCCGAACCGCAGTAAGGAATTGCTCACCCGTGAATAGTTCAACGAAGTTATCAAACCCTACCCACTGGCTTCCCCACAAGCCTCTGCTGACCCGGTAGTTCTGAAACGCCATCAGCAACCCCACCATTGGCACATACTTAAAAATCACATAGTAGGACAGCGGTATCAGAAAAATCAGGTACAAGACTCCATTCCGCTTAAAATCCCGCTTCCACGTCAAAGTTCTTTTTCCCATAATATCACCACTTTAGGTATTTCACTCCTTTAGGTGTTACTGTGTCAGCACGCTCCATGTGGACGTTGGCGCTGTGAAGTCGTCCTGAAGCTGTTCGTTAATCACCGCGACGTAGTGCAGACTCATATCGTGCGTGTCGCTCTCAATGGTGGAGGTAATGACGTTGCCGTTCTCCTGCGTCAGCGAGAATTGGTAAGCCGCTTTGTCAAATGCCCAAGTGCCTCTCTCATCCACGCTCGACGCCTCGAACGCGAATTTGTAGGTACCATCGGTCAAAATGTCCAGCGTTGTATAACCGCCCGTGAACGAGAACAGCACGGCAGACGTGGTCGGCTCAAAGGTGGTCAGTACGCTCCATACGGATGCTGGCGCCGTGAAGTCGTCCTGAAGCTGTTCGTTAATCACCGAGATGTAGTGCAGATTCATATCATGCGTGTCGCCATCAATGGCGGCGGTGATGACGTTGCCGTTTTCCTGCGTCAGCGAGAATTGGTAAGCCGCTTTGTCAAATGCCCAAGTGCCCTTCTCCTCCACGCTCGACGCCTCGAAAGCGAATTTATATGTGCTGTCGGTGTAAATTGCAAGCGTGGTGTACGCACCCGTAAACGAGAACAACTCCACTGCCGCTTCGCCGCCGCCCGAAACGTCCTTGGCCGTCGTTACCAATGCAATGTCCTCGCCGCCATCGGGCGCGTAAAACGCTTCTTTTTTGTCTGGCGATACACGCAATACCGCTCCTATGTCCGCAGCGTAATGCGGCGTAAGCGTGTAGTCGTAACCCCCGCCCCCGCCCGCGCCCATCGACCATGTTCCTTCAATCATCGTGTTAACAAGGTCGATATACGTCATGTTGTGGAACAGCGAGAGGGTGCTGGTACTGTCGTCGGGCGAAACAAAATCCAAGTAGGTTACGGCGGCTTCCGCTTCGTAACTCGCAGCGTACTTGGATGCGGAGTCCGTATCGTGTTGATAAACCACAGGCCCGCTGCCGCTGCCCGCGATAGCCGTAAGATCGTTGTACAAAATCTCGCCGTCATAACCGCAGGCATCCAACTCATTTCCAGAAAAATCATAGAAAGTAATCGTATACGGCGCAGTGCCCATTGGCGGTTCTGCGCCACTTATCATACCTTCGCGGTCGGTGTGCGCGGCATACGTTATTTCTTTCTTTTCCACCTTGTAAGTGCCTGCGAAATTCATGCCGTTGTTGGCGAAACCAGCGTAAAAAACCGAACCTAATACAGGCATTTCCGGGTAAAAATGGAAGTAAAAAACGTAATCGCCGTATCCTTCCGCAAAAAACGAGAAAACATAACGCCCGTCTGTAATCATCTCCAACGGGTCGGTGGATTTGGGCGGCGCTTCAACGGCGGATTCCGTGGCGCTTGCCGTCGGCGCGGGTGTAGTGTTGTTGATTGGCTCCTCGGATTTTGAATTGCACGCCGTAAAAGCCGCGACGGCGATAACACCTGCGAGTATTATGCTTATCAGCCTTTTCATTGAAAAATACCTCCCTATCAATAAGGGCCAGCTTTTCCGCCAGCGTCCATATACCTTACACGGCTAACGTGCATCAACATATTGCTGGAAAATCATAGATATTTTTTCCGGCGCGAACTTCCCTATTCTTTTCACGTAATCGTCCCATCCTGCCAGCCCGCCTTTAATCATTTGCGGCACGGCTTGCGCCATATAGTCGTTTATATAGGTGTTGGTTTTGTTGTATAGTTGCGCTTCTTCGTCATCCATAAATTGTCTGTATTGCATCGTGCCTCCAGTTAGGCTGTATCGTATCCATTCTTCGTTTGCCCGCTGAACGACGTTCAACAAGCCCCAGTCGATTAAGTATTCCGGCAGCCTGACCGAATTGGGCACATACGTGTTAAACAAGCGCAAACCTCGTATCGCGTTTACTTCGTTGGTGCCATAAGGATACGACAACGTCATTGTTTTTGTGCCGTCGGGCGCGGCAGACACTGTATAGCCGGACGTTATGCCCAGTCTTTCGTACAAATCCGGCTCAAAAGTCATTGACTGGTACTGCTCTTCACTAAGCCCGCCCAGCGAAAACAACTCGCCTTCCGGTGAATATTTCCAATTAATCAGCGAGAACAGTGCTTCCATGTTCTTGCCAATGCACTTATTCGTAAAGCCCATAGGCGAGTTGTCCACTACTGGGTCTTGATAAAAGCAGTCAGGTTCAAAAAACTTTTGCGCATCGCTGCCATAAACGTCGTTTATTGGTAACGCGCAACCGAAAACCATCGCATCCAATTTATCGCTTTCGTCCGCGCAAGTGGCGCGGATTATGTCGCCCAAATACGTGTTGGTGTATGCCAAGCCGACCATGCCTTGGCTGAAGCCAGTCATATTTATCGCGAAAAACATATCGGACGAACGCGTTTCAAACTTAGTGTCAAACCAACCCTTGCTATACCAGCTGTTCAAGCATTCCACGTAAGTTTTGAAGTTTTCGTTGGCCCCTGTATATTCCACCTGCCCGCTCGGGTTTAGGTACCAAAGGCCGGTGCCGCCGCCGAAGCTCGACACCAGCTCGCCTGTGGCGCTGAAACCGGGGTAGGTTACTGTGGCGCAGTAGGCGTTTGCATTGTCCTCAAAGCCGCGCTCCTTTATGGCTTTTGCGAATGCTTCAAACATCCATTCCCAGTCGCTTATCGTATAGGGGTCGGCTTTTCCGCTGGGGAAAATAACATTGTCCCAATACGTATCGTTCGGCGGGCCGTCGCCGTCACCCGATTCAAATGCCGTCACAGGGTTTTGTTTCCATCCAGTAAAGTCACCTTGTTCGGTCGCGACGGATAAAGGTGTGACCTTTGGGTGCCCGTTTGATTTTATGTAGTCGCTCTCCCAGTCCCATACATAAACAGTAGGAACAGCATACTTAACCACCCAGTCACGCCGATAGGTGAAGCCGCCCCAAGGAACGGGCGCGAAATCGCTGACCGCGCCGATTTTGTACCAGTGGTCTTTGCCGTTTTCGTCGGTTTCGCACGCGAATTTTTTCAGCTCCGGGTGTCGCTCAAAGAACGCCAAGTAATTGGGCAAATATTGCTCCACGTATTCGGTAATCTCAATTAACACGCCATCCTCAACCAACGTATTTACGCTGTCGGCGTAATTCAAATCCAGCACCTCCGGGTACGTTCCCGTGGCTATCATCGTGGTGAAGTTTTCCCGCTGCGAGCCTGAAACGGGGACAACAAATGACAGCGCGATTTTTTCGCCATTGCCGTCCGTGCCGAGTGTATGGTTGCTCGTGTCCCAATACTGGTTATTAAACCACTGTATTGCGGGGTTCTCCTCATACTTGCTGTAATACGTGCCGTAATCATCAGCTGTGCTAATCCAAGCGGTGAATTGGTTCTCCGTCGGTACGGTGCCGTCATCTTTCTTTGAGCAAGCCGAAAGCGCGGTCACAACCAACGCAAACGCGAGCAGCGCAGCCGACAACCGTTTTGCAGATACCTGCCTTAACTTTCTAATCATGGCCTTTCCTCCTATCGTTCTTTTTAGACATTTTCAAAACTTGCATACATATTGTGCCAAGTGATTATTCAGAGCATATCCCAAAATTATATCCGAGGCGCCGGAAAAATCCGGCGTTGAAGCGTTCGCCAGGATTTTTCCGGTGCCATTTCGGAATTTTGGGATATGCTCTCAGTCTTTTTAATCGCATCATAGGTTAGCAAATGTTAATCATTTGTGCACTTTGAAATCGAGCAGACTGAAATTCTCCGCGATTACGCTATGCAAGCTTTGTTGTTAGGGGCTGTCCAAAAGTTAATGGGACCATGATTAATCTGACCACATATAGCTATTTGAGATTTTAATTTCGCATATTGTGACTATAAGGTTTATAGGCGTCACTAAGCCATTTCTTGATTTCTTCTCATTGCAGCTCATTATAATTTGATTACATCTATTTCATCAAATGTAAATGCCTAGTGGTTAAAAACAATGGCAATTCCCGTTTGTTTATGGACAGCCCCTTACAGCATAATGCACAGATGATTTATAGGACATCATGGTCGGTCGCATTAGCTAATCAAAATGCAAGTTTTGAATAGACATTGTAGATGAGGGTTTCTCGGATACGGTAATTTTTTAGGATTTTACAACACATAATAAATATGCTTTAGTGATACAAGCGTTCTCAAAGCCGGGACGGCTCATTTGTAGCTTCCAGCTTGAAAATGACTGGCCGGATTCCATCATTGCAGGAGCTGACAGCTACGCTCGGTTTTCCCAATCCAGTCGCTGTCTAAGCCGAAAAATCTAAAAAAATCCTAATAAATGTCATTAGCTTGGATATTAATTCATTGCCCTTTGCCTGGAGGTTGTTAGTCGCTGTGGTAAAACAGGCTGCCGTCTTTGCCTGCGCCATGTGCCAGTGCAAACGCGAACTGATAGATTGATTTCCAAGCCTCGTCACAGAACCCTTCCGGCTTGGCATAGTCAGCATAGAACTCCTGGTCCTCTTTCAAGAACTGCATCTGCCAAGACTCGGCACGCCATATTCTATCGCTAGCCGTTTGTTAAAAGATGTTTCCAGAACTGTAATCTTGACCTTATTCAGGGTGATTACTCCTCTAATTCTTCATGTCCCGACATAATACGCCTACAGTATTTTGCTAATCTAGCCAACTGCCAGCGCTTCGCTATGCTATGAGACTTCGTCAAGCTATGCCGACCCACGATTAAAGATGAATCGCTCCATTAACTTCCTAATAATTTAGCTTTCTGTAATGTCTTGCCATGGAATTCATATGTCCTGCGAAAAAACTGGCAAACAGTGAACTCCTCGTCAGTAGGATTATAGCATCGGATGCATAACTCACTATAACATGATTTTAATATTCCTGATGTTTATTTAATGCAAACTTAGAATACTTGCGATTATATTAGTACTAGCATTAAATCTGTGTTGCATAGGCTAATGGGTTGTGGTATACTCTAGAAGCATAAGCTCGAAATCTCTAAATCTCTAGCATCTTTCGCTTAAAAACACAACTGCATCAGGAGAATCCAACCATGAGACTGAGAAACAACATCGATTTAAGCTTTTGCGGCCTTCTCTTCAAGCTCCTTATTTATCTTAGGCATCAGGAGATCCAGCTTATAGCCTGCCATTATGAATGCAAGGAGCGTGAACAAAATGGCAGGAATAAGTCCTTGCGCTACGTTTATCATTGCGATTGCTGAATCAGGCTGAGTTTCTAGAAGTCCGTCATATCCGCTTGCTGAGAGCATGACGCCAAGGATAGCTGAGCCTAGGCCGGCACCCAGTTTGCCAGCGAAGCCTTTGATCGCGCCGATGGTGCCATCCATGCGCTTAAATCCGTGGTACTGGTTATAAGAGCCACAGTCTATCATCATCAGATCTCCGAGGTATGTAATAGGAAGAGCGGCAACACCTGTAAGAACAAACGAAAGCATAAGAAGCGGTGTGTTTCTGGCGAACAGGAACATCATCACGCCGCTGATTGCATAAAAGATTGAGGCAAACATGACCAGCTTGCCCATGGGGATCTTTTTCATGATCATGGGGAAGAAAAACAGGAGAGGAAGAGAAACTATGGCGACAGCTTGGACTGTGCCCATAAGGTCTAGATTTCCCACTGACCATTTGAAGTAGTAGGACATGACACCCATGCCTGTTACCAGGCTATAGACAATCCCCATTAGGGTGACTATCCAGACGTAATGGTTCTTTCTCATAAGCGTAAACACATCGGTCAAACGAGGTTTTTCTTCATGCTCTTCAATCATTACGGTTTCTTTGACGAAGACAAACCTAAGAATGCCAATGAGTCCGGCTGGCACTGCGACCATAGCCACAAGGGTGCTCCATCCTGCTGGAGAAGTGGCGATTCGATTCATGAGCATCGGAAAGGATATGCTGACAGCCATGCAGGCTACCATGATAACGATGCCTCCAAATGTGGCAAGCTTTACGCGTTGCCCATTGGTTCTAAAAGCCCTGACCATGTAAGGGTTTTGGCAAGCGGCGAGCAGTGTCATGCAGATGGATTGCACTGCTATGTACATGGTGATGACCCATATGCTTTTCACAGCAAGGGTAGCGTCACCTGGGACAGAAAACATCAGCCAGGTAGCCAGCCAAGCGCCTAGGATCGCGAATTCATAGGGTCTGCCTTTGCCAAGCTTGGAATTGGTCTTGTCTACGAGATAGCCAGCAAAGAGATCTGTAACCGCGTCAATGACCTTGCTTGCCAATAGGAGCATGCCAGTGATGTTTGCTGGCATTCCTAATGCGTCTGTGCAGTAGATCGCAAGAAAGCTTAAGATGATGAAGTTTATGCCGCCTGACGCACTGCGGGATTGCCAGGCCCAAAACTTGCCTATTCCGATCTTGTCGGGGTTAGATTTGGTGCTTTTAGCCATATTTGACTCTTCCTAATTTAGGGTGTGCAGCGTCTGGATTAGGAATACATGAAATCCGGACAGCACACTTTTGACTTACCTTTCTATTCATCAGCCAGGCTTCCGAGAAACGCCAAGCTCTCTTTTGGATAGCGCTTCTGAGTCTTCCGGTCTACTGCTATAAGCCCATTGAGAACTGGGGAGTGCGAAACGCAACGCGAACGCGCCTCCAGTATTGAGCTAGATGTGAAGCGACACAGTCATGTTAAGCTAACGCAATATCGGTTCGACATAATTCTTAGCGCAGAGAAAAGCGCCTTCGTATCGGTTGCCGTTTTGGACAAGAACTATTGTTAGATTCTCTTCGGCAAAGTTGGGATAGTCCGCGATTTCGCAGATGGATCTGGTCCAGGTGCCGGTTTTCACTTCAACCTCTAGGCCTTTCGGCTGTGACCATACAAGGAACCCCTGCGGGTTTCCAAATATGACTATCAGGCTTTTTCTGGGATCAAGAAAAACCTTTAAATCCGTAGAATCGTTGTTCTCTTGATGTTCAATAGCCTCAAGCCTGTTATCCCAAGCGTTGTAAGAGAAGCACGGCCCCCTTGACGGAACAGTGACAATACCATAGGATCTAAGCGTTTCCTCGTCTTCTCCATATAGCCAGAGGAAGGGAAGTATGTGAGACTCCTTTGCCATGGTTGGATTTTCCTATCAATTTATCTCTCTGTAATGTCTTGCCATGGAATTCATATGTCCTGCGAAAAAACTGGCGAGCAGTGGACTCCTCATGACTAGGATTATAGCATAGGAAGCCTAACACGCCCTTATAGGATTTTAATATTCCTGATGTCTATTTAATGCAAACTTAGAATACTTGCGATTATATTAAAATGACTGTACTAGCATTAAATCTGTGTTGCATAGGCTAATGGGTTGTGGTATACTCTAGAAGCATAAGATCGAAATCTCTAGCATCTTTTGCATCAGGAGAATCCAACCATGAGACTGAGAAACAACATCGATTACTCAATATCCTCAAAGAAGTAGCCCAGTGCAAAGGCGAAGTATATTACGCAACGACCGAGGGAGACAGGCTAAACCTGAAATCAGTCCTTTCCGAATTTGTTTTCGCCTCATACGCTTTGTCTAATCCCGAGAGGCTTAACGGGTACATAGAATTCAGTGAA
>JAISWZ010000283.1 GCA_031270945.1 Clostridiales bacterium
ACGCAGATCATGGAGACTAAAATCAGAGATATCATGTAGTAGTGGACTTTGTAGGCATTGCTCTCCATCACGTAGTAGAAGCTGTTTCCTGAAGCGAAAGCTATGGACTGCAGCTTGACTGCAGGAGAAGCTACGCAAAGCGCCGCTTGCCAAATGTCCACTGATCCTGGAGCGACCGAGACGCCCCCGGTCGTGAGGGTTTGCGGGTCGACAAGAGTCATTCCGGCTGTGTTAACCTGGATCTTCTCCATGAAGGTCTCAATGGCGAAGAAAGCGCCATATGCCAGCGCAAGCCCTATGGGCAAGGATCCGCGCTTCAGCTTGGCAATCAGGGGCTCAAGCAATGCATGCAAAATGACAGCGGCGCAGATGGCGGCGTAAGGCACTACATATTTGGCGTACTGCCCAGGCTCAATCACGCCGTTTTGAATGCTTAGAAAAGCTATCCTCGCTCCGTTCGCTAGAGGGTACACGGAAAGAGCCAGCAAAATGGCTATGGAAAGCAGATAAAACCGCAAGCTCGCCTTGTTGCCCATAAATTCACCTCCCCAAATTCATAGTCTAAGAAGTCCAAAGCTTCTGAGACTATCGCAGTAGTACGATATATACAGACTATCACGATAGTCTCGGATTGTCAAGAGAATGCTCTTATTTGCATCAAAAGCTTTGTCACCTGCCAAGCTCAGGATTGGTAGCAAGCGCTGCCGCTATGGCCAGCAGAAAAAGGGCAGAGGCAACAGACCCTAATATGGTGAGCTTTTTGTAGTTCAGAATGTTCACAATTCGAACCCTGACACCAGAGCACCCGAAAGCTGATGAAACCAAGGTTCTCTTGCCTTCGGCAAACCTGAGCAGGGCTGACGCGTACGCTTTTCTTTTGCCTTCGCCAAGTTTCTTGATCGCCGCCTCATCGCAAGAGAGCTCCATGTCAGCGAAGAACGCTTTCAGTGAAAGCCACGCTAAAGGGTTGAACCAGTGCAGACAGCAAGTGAAAACAGCAACAACGCGCCAAAGATTGTCCAACCGTCTCTGGTGAACCGCTTCATGAGCTAAGGCCATCTGGCCCTCAAGACTGTCAGGATCAAGGTTCTGGGGAATGATCACCTTAGGCCTTAAAACCCCAACCAGCATTGGAGAGAGGAGCATGTCGCATCGGTATAGCCCGTCTCGTATGCGCACGGCCTTCTTAAGCTCTTTCTGGGTGAAAGCGTAAAGGGCTATGACCGTTAGAAAAGCAGCGGCCGCGACAGTGATCCAGACTTGAGACCCGATCTCAAATATCCGTCTCAAGGACTCGGTTTTGTATTCGATAGGAGAGTAAGAGCTGGCGGCCCCCAGCGCGTTTATCACCATTAGGTTTTTAGGTGCGAAAAGTCCTTTCCCGAAAAGGCTCTCGATTGAGACCGTTCGCTTGACCAGCCCGCCAGTGAAGTTGAAAAGGCTCCAGCTGGTACCTGGCGCGAAGGGGATGATCATTCGGAAGAGGGCAATAAGCCACAAAGGATAGATGATCCGCCTTGGGACAGGCTTAACCAGTCTCGCGAGAAACAGCGCCGCCATAGCTACGCTGGCCGCTGCGCTCATGTTTATGGCTATGTAGAAGATGCCGTGAAGCATTTGCCTCACTCCTGCCCTTGCGAGTCTATCAAGTTTCGCAACTCCAAAGCTTCCTCTTCAGACATCGTTCCGTCTGACATGAATGAGGAAAACAAGGCCTTTGCTGAACCGCCAAAAAATGATCGGAGCACCGCCTTTGCCTCCCTGAGGCCTACCTCACTGCGAGCCACCAGGCTTCTGCAAACAAAGCCGGGCTCTTCCCGAGATATGGCGCCTTTGTCTATCAGCTTCTTAATGACTGTGTATGTAGTGTTCTTGTTCCAGCCAACCTCTTTGGCGGCTATGAGCGTAAGCTCCTTGGCTGTGGCCCCTTCGTTGTCCCACAGCATCTCCATAAGCTTTAGCTCGCCTTCGAACAGCTTCTCTTTTAGCATATCCTCACCTCGGACTATTCTGATAGTATTGATACCAGACTAGCACGATAGTCTTGAAATGTCAAGCGCCGATGATTTGTTGATTTTTATTAGCTGAGAGGTCTGGGGTATCTGGCTCTGATATAACGGCATAATAAAAGCGAGCAATTGCGCCTAATATTATTAAGGCGCTAATCAACCCGCTAGACAAAATAGTTCAGATAAGGCGGCGCAGTTCGCCGTTTGCATCTATTCCACTGCCAATAGTGATCAGACTATTGTGATCTTTGTCAATAATTTGTATAAACAGCAAACCGACTGTTGACGGCATTTTATCGTTAGCAAGGTAAAATCCAAAATTAATGGTATACTCGTCTCCTGTATCGGTAACAACATTTTCTAACATAGGGGTAATATAGGCGTAATATACGTGCCCTCCAGCTTTTGCAGCGCTATCTCTGTTGCTTGTCCGTTTATAATGAACGATCTTGCCTTTGATTAAATCCATTCCTGCCAAGATTTCTCCGTTAAGATGCTCATATTTGCTCGAAAGTTCATCACAGAATAGCGCCTTTAAGCCAGCGGCGTCATTTTTGTTAAAGCAGCGAACAATAGCCTTTTCATATTTCGCGATTGCTCTGCTTTTGCTGAACGAATATGAAGTGAATAAAAACACGAATGGAATGCAGATTATTACAATTCGTATATATATTGTTGAAAGTTTAACTTCACGACGCAAAATAAATCAATCCTCTTTGATTGACATGTTGTTGATATAACGCTAGACTAATCATTTCAGACATTTTCTAGTTCCGGCGAAGTTCGCCGCTTTCATCTATTCCGTTGCCAATAGTGATCAGACTATTGTGATCTTTGTCAAAAATCTGTATTAATAGCAAACCGACTGTTGACGGCATTTTATCATTAACAAGGTAAAATCCAAAATGAATGGTATACTCATCTCCTGTATCGGTAACAACATTTTCTAACATAGGAGCAAGATAGGCATAATATACGTGC
>JAISWZ010000362.1 GCA_031270945.1 Clostridiales bacterium
CCGACGAATTCTCCATCGCCATCTCCTTCTCCATCGCCAACAAACTCTCCTTCTCCTATTCCCTCCAAAACGTTGGCAGGAATCGCGCTGGGCGCCAGTGTATCTGACGTGGACTCGATTTTGGGGAGTCCTTACAAATCCATAAACGGCTCGCTGGAGTACCGCTTTTACGGGTCGAACAACCAGTTCGCCATGGTAGGAGTCTCTGGCGGCGTAGTGGAATATGTTTACAGCAACTACGGCTTTACGGATGAAGCAACCAAGTTCACGGACGGCAACGCTGGAGGCGTCACATACGCTTGCGATATCGGAACCCGCAAATCAGAGAGCGATGTTAGCATTGTAGAAAACATCATTTTCGAGACCAGCAACGCTTTCCGTGGCTTCAACGGCATGTCGGCATTCGCCTACAATGACGCGTTGCAGAGAGCCGCAAGGCTTCACAGCGAGGATCAAGTAGCGCAAAACTACTTCAGCCATACTTCACTAGATGGCCGGACATTTACTGAAAGAGCTGCAGAGCAAGGCTACACCCAGTGGTGGGGCATAGCCGAGAACATTGCCTTGCAGGGCAGCGCGGTAGGCGTAAGCTTTGTGAACAGCTGGGTTAACTCTTCCGGTCACCGCCAGAACATCCTAGGCGATTACAATGATTTTGGTGTCGGATTCGCAATCGGATCCTCTTGCATATCAACCCAGATGTTTGCCAGAAGCCGATAAAACGCGAAAAGTTAGTTCTTAGCGCTTGCTGACAGTGTTAACGAATAAGATAAAATAGATAAAATAGCTAAAATCATAATCAAAGGCCGCTCATCTTGAGCGGCCTTTTTTGCCTTTATTGCCTTTATTGCAAATTCGAGACAAATCTTGCAAATCCCAGAATCAATGCACAAGCCTAAAATTATTTAAATATTATGGGAAGGAAAACGTGTGCTTTTCGTATTTATTTTTTGAAATAAGTAATATCAGCGAACAGCCCAGCGCTCGCCGAACCAATCTGGAGGTGTGGCTATGCTATGAGATCTTGAATTTCTCAGGAATAACGACCAATAACGCTTTTGCGATTCTTTTATGGGTTTGATTAGCGGCTGAAACAGTTGCCCAGCCATTTTTAATTTCAACTTTCAGTCCCCTAAGGGCGGACAAAGCGCCTTGTATGCCATATTCAAACGTTTTCAGCTTATTGTTAACTGCGCAGCCAGCGACTAGCGCCATGAACGAAAGAAGCATCTGCCCTCTTATTGCTTCCTCGCTGTGAGCTTCTAATGGAATTGCATTGCAGTTATTGATAAAAAAGTCAATCATTTGCTCGTTATCCTGATTCGCGTCATATAGCGGCAATATTTCAGCGCAAGGAACATCAACAGTTGATACGATTATGAAAATGCCGCAGTTCAAAAACCTGAAGTTTCTTGTTTCTTTGAATTTGTTTATTTCTTTTTCTACTCTTTCTATTTCTTCTGGCGTAGCGTTGTTTGGCAACTCAGGAGCTTTAAGCGTCCTGTATTCTTGTATCATCTCGGCCATGTCCGAGCCAAGCTTAGCAACCTCAAGCACGACATAGGCAACAGCCTTGTTTTGGGCATTGTCGGAAACAGAGCTTTCGTCTTCACCTTCGCTTGCGTCGCTATGCTTAACTAAAACCTTTTTTACGCAATACAGAATTTCATTGTATACAACCAAGTTTTCAAACTGCCATATATCAGGCACTTCGGCTAGCACAAGAGATTTGTACAAATTTTCGTTTGCTGGGAGCCTAAACACAACGGGAATATTGCTTGCGATCATGAAATCTGTATCACAACCTGATTTTATTACGAATTCCGCCGTTTCTCTGTCAATGCAGCCTGATAATTGCCTTAAAGTTTCTTGCATAGCAACGCCATCATCATCGTTTAGAAATTGATTGAAATGCAAAGGAAGGCCAGACGCTTTGTCCAAAACCGCCATTAGACTCGCCTTTGCGTTTGATTCATGAATATGGCAATTCAGTTCGGCAAAGTCAGATATAATAATTTTTTTAAGTTCCTCGCTTTTATTGCCAAGATTCAGATATCCGTAATACTTATCAAAGAACTCTGTTAATCTCTCAAGACTTCCAAGCTTTTCTAAAAAGCCGTCAATGCTTGAAGGATTTAACTCAGCCTTAGGAAACAGCTTGCAGATATACGAATTATCATACCATGATTCCACAGAGATATCCGGCTCATTGCAAACCACGCGATGCATAACCAGGCTGAGCAATGTGTCAGCTTCTTCAGGAAAGACGGACTTGAACACTTCCACCAGCTGCAAAGACTTCAAGAATTCGCATATGAGATACGCATCGCCAAAATCAAGCAGCAAGGCTTTTGCGGGCCTAGCTTTGTTAACAATCCGAAGTTGTTCCTCGGACAATTCATGGTCGCCGACCGGAATCATGCCTTCTGCCACTGTGAAACTAAAAAGGCCATATTCATTTTTGTAAAATATGTTCCGATCTTGGTCGATTATTCTCCCGAGTCCGTCGGAAAAATCGCGTTTGGCGCCGTCTTTCCAATAAGGCTTGCGGTATTCGGCGTATGGCGGCCTATACCTTATGTAGCCCTTTCCTTTTTCAAAATATCTCAGAAAATGCACCCTTTCTTAGAAATAATGCTGCGAGCGGAAACGCCCGCGAATATAGTACATATGGGGGTAGTTATTGCAAATAGCGAGCGTTAGCATCAAAAAATGCAGTCATTGTTTTCGCTCGAAAATAACTGCTAGTTGAGTGAAAAGCGCAGTTCTTTTCAATCGTTTGCATAATTCCCCTCGAACTATATCACATATCAAGCAAAAGCGCAACAAAACTTGCAGGAAATTTCAAGTTTAAGAGCGGGAGCTCATACGCAAAGCCTGGCGCAGCGCATAGATCTAAAAAAAGCAATAATGCCAGCGCTATTGCATTTGCGCATTCAATGAGCTAAAATGATATAGCGATCCCAGCTTCACGCTTTACGAGCGCTCAAATATGGAATGCTTTTATCGTTGCCGCCTTTGAAGCAAGGCGGCCAGCTTCAAAAAACTTCCTAACTTGCCGCTCGCAAGCATACATAGCAGACAAAGTCCTTGATGATCCACTGTCAGACATAAGCAAGCTCTTTTTCGCTTCATCTGAAACGTTTCCATCAAAGCACAAGCCTATCAGCCATAGAGCTAGAAGGCGCGAATGGAGGATATCATGAAAAAATCAAGCAAAATCGCAACGAGCCTTTTGCTCTCCTTGGTTTTGATCGTTGGAAGCTCGTCATTCCTCAAGGCCAGCGCGGCAAACCAAGTGGCGCTGCCAACAACATCCATCGTAATGATCGATGGTCTGAGCTACCAATTCGAAGCTTACAACATCAATGACTACAACTACTTCAAGCTTAGAGACCTGGCCTTTGTGCTCAATGGCACATACAAGCCCTTTTCTGTAGGCTGGGATGACAGCACAAGCACGATCACTCTGACAAAATATGAGCAGTACGTCCCGACAGGCGGAGAGCTCACGGTAAACCCGTATCCTTCCCAGAAGGAAGCGGAGCCAACCAGCCACAAGCTTTTGGTGGACGGCACTCTCATCACATGCATAGCTTACAACATTGACAACCTGAACTACTTCAAGCTAAGGGACATTGGAGCGAGCATAGATTTTTCAATTGCCTGGGACGAGGCAAACAACCTGATAACGATAGACACTTTCTATGGCTACGTTGAGCCTGATCCTGACAATCCGACGATTCCGACTCCGACGGATTCTCCTGATCCAGATTTCCCTGAACCCACGGATTCTCCTGATCCAGATTTCCCTGAGCCTACGGATTCTCCTGATCCGGATTTCCCTGAGCCCACAGACTCTCCTGATCCGGATTTCCCTGAGCCCACGGATTCTCCTGTGCCTACGCCCACAGACTCTCCTGTGCCTACACCCACAGACTCTCCTGTGCCTACGCCTACCAACACTCCTGAGCCTACGCCTACCAACACTCCCGCTCCTACGCCTACAAACACGACTGCGCCAGATCCTTCCAAATCGCTGGCTGGTGTTAAGCTGGGAGACAGCATTCAAGACGTGGACTCTTTGCTGGGAAGCCCTTACAGAACAATAATCGGCAATCAAGAGTATCGCTTTTATGGCCCGAACAACCAATTCGTCATGGTAGGATCAGTTGGCGGGAAAGTTGTGTACGTTTACAGCAATTACGGCTTCACGAGTGACGCTAAAAAGTACACGGACAAAAACGCTAGCGGTGTCACATACGCTTGCGATATCGGGACACGCGTAGCTGAAAGCGATGTGGCCATGTCGGAGGTAATCGTCTTCGAGACCAGCAACGCTTTCCGTGGCTTCAACGGCTTGTCTGCGCTTTCCAGCAACTCTCAGCTTAACAGGGCCGCCAGGCTTCATAGCGAGGATCAAGTGGCAAATCACTACTTCGACCACACTTCGCTAGACGGCAGAACCATGATAGACAGGGCCGCAGAGCAAGGCTATACCAGATGGTCGCGCATAGGCGAGAACATCGCTTACCAGTACTCCGCGATAGGCGTCAACTTTTTAGACAGCTGGGTTAACTCCGCTGGGCATCGCAACAACATTCTTGGCAGTTACAAGGATTTCGGAGTCGGATTCGCAATAGGCTCCTCCACCATAGCAACGCAGATGTTTGCCACTCCCGCGTAGACAAGAAGGCCGCTTAGATTTAAGCGGCCTTTTTTTGCTCTTATACAAATCGATGGAGCGGCTCGCCTGGCTTCAAATGTGCCGACGATAAAAAACCGCCACATTTAAACGCTCTCTGTATATAAAAATGCGTTTAATACATAACTTCGTATGATTTGTCAAATGTTTCGATGCGTTTATGGCAAATTTTCAAAATAACGATTTAAGTTGAGGGGCAAAATCAAAGATACGATGGATCCTATACATACAAGAAACACACATTTGGCACCTATGTCGTTGCATTTGCGTTTTCGATGTAATAAAATGAAATAGCAACGCTTGAATCTGTTGCCATGGCTTTAGGGCTTACCTCCAGATAGCAACAAAATTTCAAACAGGTTTTGTTGGTACTTCGGGATATGCACTTGCGGACTCCATATGCTGGCGAGCGTTAGCATGCCTTATCACCTACATTAGTCCTGCCCAGCCATAGCGCTGGGAGGCAGACAACCGGAGGCTATTATGAAAAAAACGTCAAAGACCGCCACAAGCTTTTTGCTCTCCCTGGTTTTGATCATTGGAAGTTCGTCCTTCCTCAATGTCAGGGCAAATCCAGTGGCGCAGCCAACTACGTCAACCATTCTGATCGATGGGGTTAGCCGCCAATTCGACGCTTACAACATCGATGACTTCAACTATTTTAAGCTGAGGGATCTGGCCAATGTCCTGGCTGGCACAAACAAGCCCTTTTCTGTAGGCTGGGATGACAATACGAGCACTATCACGCTAACAAAATATGAGCAGTACGTTCCTGTAGGCGGAGAGGGCGAGCTAAACCCGAATCCATCCCAGAAAGACGCGGAGCCGACCAGCCACAAGCTTTTGGTTGACGGGATTCTCGTAACATGCGCCGCCTATAACATTGACAACTTGAACTACTTCAAGCTAAGGGACATCGGGGCTAGCATAGATTTTTCCATTGCCTGGGACGAGGCTAACAACGTGATAACGATTGACACCTTCTCTGGCTACGAGTCGGCTGATCCAACTGAGCCGGCTGATCCTTCTGAGTCTTCTGATCCGGAGATCCCAGCGCCAACTGACGCGCCGCCTGAGGAAACTCCTGCGCCCACAAGCACTCCTGTACCTGTTGAATCCAAGACGCTTGCAGGAGTTTCGCTAGGTGATAGCGCATCTGACGTGGACGCGCTTTTGGGAACCCCTTACAAAGTGATAACAGGCACCCTAGAATACCGCTTTTATGGCGCTGAAAAATATGCCTTCTTTTTTAGGCCTGGTGAAGAGTTGCGGGATGTGTATAAGCCATTCGATAAATTCGCCATGGTAGGGTTTGATGACGGCATAGTGAAGTATGTGTACAGCAACTACGGCTTTACGGATGATGGAAAGAAGTACACAGATAGCAACGCTAGCAAAGTCACATACGCTTGCGATATCGGAACGCCCCCAGCAGAAAACGATGTGAGCATTGTGGAAGCTATCATATTCGAGACCACCAACGCTTTCCGTGGCTTCAACGGCTTGGATCCGTTCTTCAATGTTGAACCGCTTGGCAAGGCTGCAAGGCTTCACAGTGAAGATCAAGTGGCAAGAAACTATTTCGACCATGTTTCACCAGACGGCAAGACATTGACAAACAGAATAAACGCACAAGGCTACAAGAACTGGAACTACACTGGCGAAAACATTGCCAGGCAGGCTAGTCCTATAGGCGTCTACTTTTTGGACTCGTGGGTTAATTCTGCAGGACATCGCGGCAACATTCTTCGCGCTTTCAATGAGCTTGGAGTTGGATTCGCTATCGGCTCAAGGGTTTGCGTAGCAACTCAAGTGTTTTGCGTCCTTTCTTCAGAAGTTGTGCAATAAAAGCTCAACCTGCCTTATCACCAACATTAGTCCTCCCAGCCATAGCGCTGGGAGGCAGACAACTGGAGGCTATTATGAAAAGAACGGCAAAGACCGCCACAAGCTTTTTGCTCTCCCTGGTTTTGATCATTGGAAGCTCGTCCTTCCTCAATGTCAGGGCAAATCCAGTGGCGCAGCCAACTACGTCAACCATTCTGATCGATGGGGTTAGCCGCCAATTCGACGCTTACAACATCGATGACTTCAACTATTTCAAGCTGAGGGATCTGGCAAATGTCCTGGCAGGCACAAACAAGCCCTTTTCTGTAGGCTGGGATGACAATACGAGCACTATCACGCTAACAAAATATGAGCAGTACATTCCGGTAGGCGGAGAGGGCGAGCTAAACCCGAATCCATCCCAGAAGGACGCGGAGCCGACCAGCCACAAGCTTTTGGTTGACGGGGTTCTCGTAACATGCGCCGCCTACAACATTGACAACCTGAACTACTTCAAGCTTAGGGACATCGGGGCTAGCATAGATTTTTCCATTGCCTGGGATGAGGCAAACAATGTGATAACGATTGACACCTCCTCTGGCTACGAGTCGGCTGAGCCTTCTGATCCGGAGATCCCAGCGCCAACTGATGCGCCGCCCGCTCCTACAAGCACTCCTGTTCCTGTTGACTCCAAGACGCTAGCGGGAGTTTCGCTGGGTGACAGCGCATCTGACGTTGACGCGCTTTTGGGAACCCCTCACAAAGTGATAACGGGCGTTCTAGAGTATCGCTTTTATGGCTTAAAGCCTCAGGGAATCTTATTAAAACCTGGCCAAAAATCGCAAACCGTGTATCTTCAAAACGAATTCGCAATGGTAGGATTTGACGGCGGAATAGTAAAGTACGTCTACAGCAACTACGGATTTACGGATGACGCGCACAAGTACACGGATAGCAACGCTGGCGGCGTCACATACGCTTGCGATATCGGAACGCCCCAAGCGGAAAGCGATGCGAGCGTTGTGGAAGCAATCATATTCGAGGCCACCAACGCTTTCCGTGGCTTCAAC
Source organism: Clostridiales bacterium (assembly GCA_031270945.1). Classification (GTDB taxonomy): domain Bacteria; phylum Bacillota; class Clostridia; order Lachnospirales; family WQUN01; genus JAISWZ01. The sequence goes on from JAISWZ010000362.1 coordinate 7,603, forward strand.
AAAAATTATGCGTTTGAAAGCAATGATCTGCTTGCCAAGGCCGCAAGGCTTCACAGCGAAGATCAAGTGGCAAACAACTATTTCGACCATACTTCACTGGACGGCAGAACAATGCCTGACAGAATAAAAGAGCAAGGGTACACTGGGGCTTGGAACTGGGGCGAAAACATTGCCATGTCTTACAGCCCTCTCGGCGTGAGCCTTTTTGACATATGGGTTAATTCATCTGGACATCGCGAAAATATTCTTGACTCTTACAACCAACTTGGTGTTGGATTCGCAGGCGGCTCAAACTTCATAGCAACTCAGGTATTTGCCTCGAGATAGCAAGGATCAACCAGGTCGCGAGAAAAGGCTGCAAACGGCTCATCCTGCATAGCAACTCTGTGTTTGGCAAGAGCCGTTAGAAAGCGCTTTGCGCTCTTTGGCATCGCCAGTTCTCGTTTTGTGTCCTTGCTTAAAGCAAAAGGCCGCTTAGATTTAAGCGGCCTTTTGACATGCCTTGGGGTAAATTTTGACATGCCTTCGGGTAAATTAACTTTTTATATGATTTGCGGCGAATGCCAAGTGCGGCATATCGGTGCGGTTTCTATGTGGCCTTGCCCGTCGCCTTCATGTAAACATAGAAGTTAAGCCCGCTTTGCTTTGGGTTTTTCTCTGGAACACGCTTGAACTCCTTGAATCCCAAGCGCTCATACAATCGCACTGCCGTGGCGTTGGTATCCGCAACCTCCAAGACATATTCGGCATGCCCGCAACGCTCCATAATGTGCGCAACAAGGTTGAAGGCAATGCCTTTGCCCCGGTATTTCTCAGCGGTTGCCACAAACTCAACAGAGCCCGTGCCGGCGGTGAGCGTGAACGGATATTTGTGCTCTTGCAAATATGGCTTCAGCATTTTATGCGCGATCATGCCACGGACAAATCCTAAATGCCGTTGCAGTTCATGCCTGTCAAGGCTAACAGGGGACGTGATTCCATCAGTGCAAGCGGCTATGGAAGCTATGGCGTTTCCGTCAACCGCTACCCAGAACAATGGCAGCTTGAAGGAGTGCTCAAAGGCTCGGGCGAGTTTGGCTTTATCCTTGCTGAAATAGCGCAGCCACTGATAAAAGCCGTCCGAAAAAATGCGGCTGATTTGCTCGCGCGCGTCAAATGGCAAGTCACTGGCTTTCAAGTAGTCCATATTAAACCTCCGCATCAAGTGCCGAAATTTATATGCTGACGAGTGGTATGATTGAGGCAGGCACCGATAAGAAAATGAGCAATCATCATCGTATCGTGGTTCTGCAGAAGAACACTGTATAAACCTTATGTTTAAGCCTTTTGATTTTCTTGGCCACTGGTTGCTATGGTAAAATCTTATCACAGCCCCTATCGAATTGCAATATGCGCAAATAAGCGCCGGAGGCGCAGTTCTACGGCCTTGGCGTGATGCCATCATATCGATGGGGCAAGTTTGCCACAGAATCTCATTGCCTTTTCGCTCAAGACAAACCCTAAAACGCCGCAAAATCCGCCTTCGATCTCAGAAAAACCGGAGTTTGCCTTAAATTTCATGCCAGTTTTATGGCGAGCGGTGTTTGATTTCATTTTGGATACCATTATTGCATCTCAGGCTGGTTTGGGTTAAAATAAAAAATGGAAAATAGATCGATGGCGCTAAGGGCATAGCGCCGGTTTCGCGCCAGGGCACGGCGAACCGCCTCGCCGTTTCCCGAAACGGAGGGTTACAATGAAGTCAGCTTTAAGCCTCTTTTTCTATTTGATTATGTTGATTATGATTTTTGGAGCATCTGCCTCTAGAACAGCCTTTGCGGCAAACCCGACAGCAACGCCAACAATGTCCGAGATTACGATAGATGGGCAAGCCATCTCTTTTGAAGCTTATAACATCAATGATTATAACTATTTTAAGCTCCGAGATCTAGCATATGCGCTAAATGGCACACAGAAGCCTTTTTCTGTAGGCTGGAATGAATCAGCCAGAACTATAGCCATTTTTACAAAAGAGCACTACATTCCTCAAGGGGGCGAGCTTGCTTTTAACCCGAAACCCTTGGCAAGGATAGCAGAGCCTTCAAACCACAGGCTTTTGATAGACGGAATCTTTGACACCTGCGCAGCTTACACAATCGATGAGCTCAATTACTTCAAGCTCAGGGACATAGGGGAAAAAATAAATTTTTCGATTGAATGGGACGAGAAGAGCAATTCAATAGCCATTGACACGAGCTCAGGGTATGTCGCGCCAGCGCCGACACCTACCAGCATTCCGAGACCCTCCAGCTCTCCCTCGCCAATCGCCACCAGTTCGCCTGCGCCTACGCCCACTGTCACGCCGGTGCCTTCAGACACCCTGGCAGGCATTGTGTTAGGAGAAAGCATATCCAAGGCTGAGCTTGTCTTGGGAAGGCCATACAAAATCTCAGCAGGAGGAATGGAGTACCGCTATTATGGGTCAAGCGGGCACTTTGCCATGCTCGGCGCATCAAACGGCACAGTCAGGTATGTGTACACCAATTACGGCTTTGATGGCAGCGGAACACAGTACCTGGACAGCGATGGATCCGAATACGCTTGCGAAATCGGATCTCCCGCAAACGAGAGCGACGCAAAAGCCATGGAGGACGCCATATTTGAAATCACTAACGCTTTTCGAGGTTTCCATGGCTTGAGCTCCCTCATTTACAATGACTCGCTTCAACGGGCTTCAAGGCTTCACAGCGAAGATCAAATTTATAACGACTATCTCAGCCACGAGTCCCTGGACGGCAGGACATTTATAGACAGGGCGGCAGAGCAAGGCTACTACGGCTGGTCTGGAATAGGCGAGAACATTGCAATGCAGCTATATCTGACTGGCGCCAACTTTGTTGACAGCTGGATACAGTCTCCTGGGCATCGGAGCAATATCTTGGGCTCTTTTAACGAGCTGGGAATAGGCTTTGCTGCAGGGGATGGCTCCAGCATTGCGACGCAACTGTTTGGCTCAAGGCATGAGCCTGGAAAAGATTGATCTTAGGGAACCAAATTTTTTGATAATCTCGTGAGCGGCAAGAGAAGAGCAGTCTTGCCTGGCTTTGCCTAGCAAGACTGAATCTCTTTCTTTCTTTCTTTCTTTCTTTCTCTTTCTTTCTTTCTTTACTTTAGGACTCACTCCAGGATCTCGCCGTCAATGCCAATAACCGTCACGCCCCAAGGGATGAACTTTCCTGACTTTTTCAGCGCTTCAACTGCGGCTCGCTCGATCCCGCCACAGCAAGGAACCTCCATCCTGACTATAGACAGTGACTTGATATCGTTGCGGGATATGATCTCCGACAGCTTTTCGCTGTAGTCAACGTCATCGAGCTTTGGGCACCCGATTATAGTTACCTTTCCCCGCATGAACCTGGAATGGAAGCCGGCGCATGCGTAAGCCGCGCAATCAGCGGATACCAGGAGCGCTGCTTTGTCAAAGCAAGCGGCGTTTGGCGAAACCAGCTTTATCTGGACTGGCCACTGCCGAAGCTCAGATGTTCCTGGCTGCTCTTTATTGCTTGCAGGATCGCCCACAGGCCGATCCAGGATCCTTCCCATTGAGCCTGGGCAGGATTTTGGCTCTTCCATAACAATCACCCCTTCTTTATTTTCTTTTGCCGCGCCTCCAAACCCAATCGCCCCAGTTGGGCAAACGGGCAGGCAATTCCCTAATCCGTCGCAAAAATCTTCGCGCAAGAGCTTGGCCTTGCCATCAACTATGCCTATTGCGCCCTCAAGGCAGGCGGTCTGGCACAATCCGCAACCGTTGCACTTGCTTTCGTCAATCTCGATAACGCTCAAGAAGTTGCTCCTCTCGCATTCTAATTCTAGAGCGGCAGACACAGGCAATTGCTTGCCTGGATAAACAGGTCGCAGAGCGCCACGCTGGAAAAGAGGCTGTTTTGGTTCCCCCTCTAAGATCCATGGCAAAAGCAGCCTGTCTCAGGCAAAATCGCTTCAGCCCTGCCTCTGCCGCCTGGGATATGCGCTTGACTTGGCATATTAAGAATACTATGATGGTCTTGCAATATCAGTTGGATTTGCAACGGATGTGAAAAAAATGCTTTCAGCGGGATTGGTTGGCTGCCCCTTGTTCAAGGGCGTGGCCAAGCCAGATCTGGAACCCCTTCTTGGCTGTCTGGGCTTGAGGCTGCAGACGTACAAAAAGGGCGAGGCAATATGGCATGCGGGAGATTCAGTTCGGGAAATCGGGATTGTATCTTCTGGATGCGTCCATGTTTTGAAGCTGGACGCTTGGGGCAACAGCAACATCATTGCCGAGATCGAAGCTGGAGGGTTGTTTGGCGAGGCGGTCGTCTTCTCCATCTCCGGCGAGATCCCAAACAGCGTCGTGGCTTGCGAGGACACAGAAGTTGGGTTTTTCAGCTTCATGCGGCTTTTGACCACATGCCCTTCGTCTTGCGCTTTCCATAGTCTTGCCATACGAAACATGATCGTGGCTTTTGCCAGAAAAAACATGATGCTTGAAGAGAAAATGGAGCATATCACAAAGCGGAGCACAAGAGAGAAGCTGCTGTCATACCTCTCCAGCCAGTCGCGCCAGAAGCAGTCGCGGAAGTTTGACATCAGCTTTGACAGGCAGGAGCTGGCTGACTATCTTTCAGTTGACAGGAGCGCGTTGTCGCTTGCCATGTCAAAGCTGAAAGACGAGGGGATTATCTTATACCGCAAAAACCATTTTGTGCTTTTGGGGGATGCGAATGGATAAGCTGGCGTTGCTGACAAATGAAATGATTGAGTATGAGAAAGGCGTTCCTGCCAGGGTTGGCCACTTCTTGAAAGTGCATGGATTCGCCAAAGCGATAGGAGAGCTTGAAAACCTGTCTCCTGAAACGCTCTATGTGCTGGAGGCGACAGCTTTGGTTCATGACATTGGGATCAAGCCAAGCCTTGAGAAATACGGAAGCGCCGCTGGGCCTCTTCAGGAGAAGGAAGGCGGGCCTGTCGCAAGGGACATGCTTGGAAAGCTGGGCTTCTCTCAGGAACTTATAGACCGGGCCGCTTGCTTGGTGGAGAGGCACCACACCTACAGCAACGTGGACGGCCTCGACTGCCAGATATTATTGGAAGCGGATTTTCTTGTAAACATGCTTGAAGATGAGATGTCGCCAAAGGCCATTGAGTCGGCATACGAGAAAGTGTTCAAGACAGAGGCTGGAAGGCGGCTTTGCAGGCTTTTGTATATGAGCGAATGACATGGCAACGAGATCTCCAGTAATCAAAGAGACAGGTGAATAAGAGTGAGCGACATCATAAAGCAACTGAAAGAGCGCAAGTCGACGCGCTCCTTTACAAGCGCCCAGATCCCGCCTGATGTTTTGGACGAGATACTTGAGTGCGCATTCGCGGCGCCTACTGCGGGTTGCCAGCAGCTGTACACAATCCTGAACATTACCGACCAGCAAAAGAAGGACGCTCTAGCCATTTCTTGCGACAACCAGCCCTTTATCGCGAAAGCTCCGCTTGTGCTGATATTCTTGGCTGATTGCAGGCGTTGGCTTGACGGATACGAGCTGGCTGGGTTGAAAGCGCCAGCGCCTAGGGAGGCTGATTTGCTCCTGGCTTGCGCAGACGCCATCATCGCCGCTCAAAACGCCGCTGTCGCGGCGGACTCTTTTGGAATTGGCTCGTGCTATATAGGAGACGTCTGGGAGCAGAAAGAGACTGTAACTGAGCTTCTTGGCCTTGACAAGTACGTGTTTCCGGCGGCAATGCTTGTGTTTGGCTATCCCACGGCTCAGCAGGAGAGTCGCGCGAAGCCCAAGCGGTTCGCCAAAAATTTCATAGTCCAGGAAAACAGCTACCATCGACTTTCTGAATCAGAGCAAAGAGCGCTGTTCGCTTCGCAAGGCAGCAACCTGGATACTGATGTGGCCCCCTTTGGCAAGCGCAAGTACATGTCCGACTTTGCTTGCGAAATGCGCAGAAGCGTAGCGGAATACTTGAAGGAGTTCGGGGATGCGAGCATATCCCAAAATTAAGTTTATGGCGCTTTTTTTGAAATTTGGGGATATGCGCTAAAAGGCAGTGAGCGTCAATAGAAAGGCCAGAGTCAGCCTGGGGCTGATTCTGGCCTGTTTGGATCAGGAATAGGGCGAAAAAATGTCAAAACTGCTTAATCTTGGCTCGAAAGGCTTTGAAAAGTCTCTCTCGGCTGAAATATCCAGCAGGGTTAACGTTTCGAGATCCCGTAACGACATGAGCCAGTGAATGGCTGTCGCAATACAGAAGATAGAAGCTAAATCACAAAAATAGAGATATCCTTGCCATCAACTACTGTCTCAGAATGGCCCTTCGCTAAATTTGAAAATGCCAAGACATAGCCTTTGTTTAGATTAAACCTGTCTAGGTATTCTGCAAG
>JAISWZ010000438.1 GCA_031270945.1 Clostridiales bacterium
TTGGGCAAAATAGCATAACTTTTGCAGCTTCATGCTTGTCGTTTGGCCTAGCGAGTGCAGAATATACGCGGCTACATCAACTATGCTGACAGTGCAATCAATGTAATCACGAACCCTTCAAAATTGGAAATTTCTTTTCGTGCCCACCTCAGAAGCCGGTTGAAATACCCATAAAAACCCAATCGAATTGCCAAAAGCACCCCGCCTTCAAAAAGCACAATTGCATAACCAAAAGCAGTTTTCTGCATATTGAGCTGTTTGGATTTATAGGTTTCAGCCAAAAATTTTCTTGACATGCTTGACGATTTGCCCTATAATTAAAGGAAAATGGAAATTACATAGAGGCAGGCAGCATTTCATGGCCTAAAAAGGATTAAAATAAAAAGAAAAACTTTGATCCAAGTTTATAGTTTTCGCTTACGAGCGTTTCTGGATCTGAGTGAAAACGTTTTTTGTTAAATATTCTGAAATCTGAGAGGCAAGTCAATTAAAAGAAATATGGGCATGCAAGTGAGCGAAAAGTTTGTCCTGATATTTTCACTCTCTAGATCTTGGGATCCTGGCTTGAAAAGAGTTCAGATCAAAGCGTTCAAAAGCCTTTTTTCCTCGCCTTCACAAAACTTAGGACTAATCTTAAGGAGCAAACCCTATGCTGACCAAGGTCAATATGTGGGATGATGAACATGGGTGGCAGCATGTCACGGTTCAAGAAGCCAGCTCCATATACCATCATAGCATAAACCTGCATTCAAATGTGTTCCTCTGCGAGTTGTGCGGCCAGTATATAAATTACATAGCCAGCCAGGGACGGAGGCTAAACTACTTCCGGCATAACAACAAGAGCGAGGACTGCGAAGAGAAATCCACGGGCAGAAGCAGCTACTGCCGTACAAACCCGCTTGGCTTCTCATTGCCTCTCCGGATATGGATAGATGGAAGAAGAATAGAAATATTCCTCGGTTTTCTGCCGCTGACTGAGGAATGGATCAAAAGAGCCAGTTCAAAGGGTGCCCAGCTGCGAATCCGGGCCAATGGCGTTTTGCTCAAAACCTTCAACATCAGCTCTGACCGCTTTCTGCCAAATAAGATCTCCTATCTGAGCGTTGGCAGCAACTTCGCCGAAAGGTACGAGATCGACCACGACATGGACGAGTGCCTGGATGTCTGGCCCTCAACAGTCTTGGGGTTTGGCCGAAATGGAACCATGTTTTCAAAGGAAAGCGGAAGGCGGCTAGAGCGCAACTCAAACGTTGTAGTTGGATGCGAGTATGTTCTTCTAGTCCCGGGAAACCTGCCATTGGTTCGGAACAAAGATGTTTCAATCGAGGATCTGAAACCCGCCAACGGATACCAGGTCTTTCTCGTCAAAGCCAAGTCCATTTCCCTTGGCGCAGCTGAATTCTTCCTTGGTTACGGGCTTCGCCTTACGGATCAGCAAGCTGAACTTACCCAAGTTTACCCTTTCGCAGTCAAATCTCATTATGTCTTGCTTCATCAGTCGGAAAAGGTATGGTTCCACAAGACTAAAGGCCATATTGATGTTAGCCCAAACCCTAGCTCTAGGGCGTTTGGCAGCTGCATGGACATGTTCGCAGTCAGCGGAGGCATAAAGCAGATCCTTTCTTTAAGCAGGTTTGAAGAGCATACAGGTGTTTTGCGCTATATCATGCTAAGAAAGGTTTCAAGCATCTCGCAGCCAATTAAGGCTCCAAAGGTCACTGTCGTTGATTCTAAAAACAGTGTTGTCCCTCCAGGGGAAAGCAAGGTTTTGCCGCAAAAGCGCTTTATTTCAGTGACTCCAGAATATGACGGCATGATAAAGGTTTTCAAGGGCGACTTGGAAATTGACAGAGTGCCCCTAAAAGGTGGCTGCGCCGCTTGCGTTGATGTTGACCGGAACCGCTCGTACAGGATATATCAGGGCCTTGACTGCGTTTACAAGATCACATTCAAGCGGCCAAAGGCCGCAAAAGTGATCTCTGACGACGATATTCTAAAGCTTTTGTCCGGCCTCAAGGGGAAAGAGGTCAGCGTTTCGCACTCCCTTGGCTCTTTGTCCGGAAAGCTTGCGGACATGCCCAAAACCCGGATATGGCTGCTAAAGCGGATTAGAACTGGGAAAATTTATGATAGCGCGATTAAAATCCTGTCCCAACTCTGATGATCTCTATTTTAAGAAAATTATGAATCAAGAAAAATATATAACCTAGCATATCCCGATTCGGGGCATGCCCCAGAGTTGAGGTGAACATGTGAAAGGTAGAATAGCGTTTTCGCTATGCGTTAACAGCGGAGAGAAGTGGCTGGAGCGAATCGCGGATGTTGATCGGAATGGGAGAATCACTCCGTGCGCTAACGCAAAGATATTCACTCGTTTTGAGAAGCCTGAATTGAAAGGCCATATTGATGTCTGGCAATGGGATGGGATTCCTGAAAGCACCAAGCATCACCCGACCCGGGTGGATACGAGATGGTTTGAGCATATCAGGCTGGCAAATGTAAACAATGAGGACGAGCTTTGCAAAGGGCTGATTAAAGGGCTCGACATCGTGTTTGCTACAGATCACGACTACTTCTTGGAGTACAACAAAAGCGAAAACCTATGCGTTTATTGCAAACATGAGGATTTCAAGGTAGAAAACGGCAAAACCTACTTGGGCAACCAAACCCATTTGCTGGAATCATACGTGATAAATCCTGAAGACTTGGCGACGATCAATTCGGACATTTTGCCTGGATCTGAGATTGTTTACTACTTGAACGCATTCCGTCCCCCAAAGCCGGCATGGATGCTTGCCAGGACTCCTGTGGCTACTGAAAAGGTTAGGATAGTCAACAAGTTGAATCGCCAAACTGGCAGGCCCTACTTTTGCCGCGAGGATTTCGAGCCTGAAATGCTGGTTCGCCTTATGGAATATAACGCAGAGCTAAGCAAAAGGTTCAAGGAAGCCATCGTGGCAAATTGGGAAGCCGAAAGCGCAGAAAAGATCAAGGCCGCAAGAGATGAACTGACAAAGTTAACGGAAGGCCATAAAGACGAAAAAGCCCTGTTCGAAAGGCTGATCAAAGAGGCGGCGGAAGCCAGCGAGAAAACAAGCGTCTTGTCTGCGCAAAAAGCGCAGTACGAAGCTGAAGTTTCTGCCCTAAGCGATAGGCATGACAAACTGTCAAAAGCGGTTGCTGATCTGGAATCGCAACTAAAAGAGCGAGTTGCAAGGGCAAGAGAAAACTTTGGAGAGTTTTTCGCTGAATACTCCATGTTTATCATGCCACAGCAACAGTCCATGGAAACGCTGGCCCAAGAGATCATAAAGGCGGCCGCAAAAACCGCCGCACAAGAAGCTCTGGCGCAAATGGCCGCGAATACGGCTCTGGCTCAAGCGGCTGCAACACGTGAAGCTGTGGTGAGAGAGGCTGATTCTAAAATTTTAGCAAGAGAAGAAGCAGCCAGAAAAGCTGAAGAGCAAGCATTGACAAGAGAAGAAGCAGCCAGAAAAACCGAAGAGCAAGCCTTGCTAAGAGAGAAAGCCGCAAGAAAGGCAGAAGAGCAAGCTCTGTCCAGAGAAGAAACAGCCCGCAGATCCGAAGAGAAAGCCTTGCTGATACAAGAAACAGCCCAAAAGGCTCAAGAGCATGCTATTCAAGCGAATGAAAAAGCCAGCAAAACCGAACAGCAAGCGATTGCGCGGGAGGCGGAAGCTAGCCAGGCCTTGGAGCAAGCCTTTCAGATGCAAGAAGAAGCCCGAAAGGCCATAGAACAAGCGGTTCAAAGAGAAGAATCAGGCCGAATGGCCATAGATCTAGCTTTAACAAAAGAAAAATCGGCTCAAAGAGCCTTAGAGCAAGCTTTTCCAAGAGAAGAGATAGCCAGAAATGCGGAAGAGCAAGCAAAAGCAAGAGAAGAGATAGCCCTCAAGGCCGAAGAGCAAGCCATAGCAAGAGAAGAGATAGCCCGCAAGGCCGAAGAGCAAGCCATTGCAAGAGAAGAGATAGCCCGCAAAGCCGAAGAAGAAGCCATAGCAAGAGAAGCGATAGCCCGAAAGGCTGAAGAGCTGGCTCTAGCAAAGGACGCCGAAGCCTTTAAGGCGCTTTCGCAATCTTTGTCAAAGAAATCGGATGCCAAGAGAGCCGAAGAGCAAGCACTCGAGCGAGAAGCGGAAGCCAAGAAAGCCGAAGAGCAAGCGCAAGAGCGAGAAGCGCAAGCAAAAAAAGCCCAGGATCAAGCCATTTTACGGGAGGCTTCACTGATAGAAACTTGGGTCAAAGACACCATCGAGCCCAGAGACGTCATATTTATCAGCGGCGCGCAAGCGACAAAGGATCCTGATGACATCAACCAGGATGTTTTGAGATGCCTTGCGGACAACCTGGAAGCCGTAGGGGTGGATAAAAGAAGAGTCTACGGGTTGGGCGCTTTTCTTCTGGCCGCTCGATTCCAAAAGGTAAACCTTATTCTGGCTGGCTATGGCGCGGTCTTGATCGCGGACGCGCTTTCGGCGACGCTCTGCAACAAAATGGCGGACAGGTGTTATATAACAGGCAATGACTGCATTGACATCCCCAGCGGAAACAATGTGCTGGCAGTCTTTGACGCCTTTGGATGCATGAACAAGATCGCATGTAAAAACGAGCGGTTTGTGTGCTTCATAGCTCAAACATCAGAAGAGCTTTTGATCGAGCCCAGAAGCATCTACAACTATGCGTTGCCAGTGCTTGTGGAGCTTTTTATAACTCGCGAAGCCCATGAGGGCATCATTGGATCCATTTACACAGGAGACGTATTCGCAAACAAAAGCGATAGGAGAAAAAGCCCTTTGCCAAAAGGCGCTTTGCTGCCTTTGGCGAGAAAACGGCTTGATGACGTCACAAACCTGGCCAACAGAATTCAAAAGCTTTCGGAGTTTGACCTAATGCTTTTAAACTGCATCCCAGTCCTTTCAAGCCTGTCCAAGAGGGAGAAGCTGGAGGAGATCATAGCAAGCGCCCAGCTCACAGATGAGGAAAAGTCAGACCTGAAGACCCTTTTAGGTGAAACGCCATGAGCCTAAACACGGATTCAAGCATAAACCTGGCCCTGCTAAATACCATGGCAACAGATCTCAATATTTCCATACAGCAAGGCGAAGACGAGTATCATTGGCTAAATCGGGTTTATTACAGCGTGATAGGGCTGCAAATGCTGACTTGCCTGTTTGACTCTGACTCTGACTCTGACTCAAAAGGCGACCAGATATTCTCTAACGTTGCCACAGCCCCGGATCTTATTAATACGGTCTCAATGCAGAAAGTCCTGAGCCGCGGCAATAAGCTAGCCCAGGTTTTCAGGGCAAAGAATCTCGACGTCCAGAAGATCCGGGATCTCTATATCGGTTGCGGCCTGATGCTTCACAAAAGCAACAGGCTTTGCAGCCCCACGGTAAAGATAGCCAGCGCAGGATACGCATTCGTGGCCAGGATACAGCCGTGGAAGGCGCAAGCGGTAAGCGGGCTGGGAATAATTCTTAAAACCGGATACAAACCAAACGCTGACATAAACGAAATGTTTGGCCTGCAAACCATGCCGCTGACTGCCTGGGCGGAGCAGTTCTTTGATTCCGTCAACTGGATCCATGCCAACCGTGTCCCGAAAGATGTAGAGTACGCCAACATCACGAAAAGTCCGTATGATGGATATTTTGGCCCCACCCTTCCTAGAGGCCAGATTACGCTTTGCCGCACAAGGGGCGTAGGCCAGCGCGTTTACTCTTTGATTAGGACAATAAGCGCTGGGCTCGAGATCTGTGACCTTCCTTCATGGAGGGTTGATAGGGGAGAGTACCTAAGAATTGCTCTCGCCCTAAGGGTGATGGCCGGAAACAGCCCAAATCTCAAAATTACAAGGCATAAGTCAAGCGCCGATTTGAAATATGACTACCTGTTGCCTGCGCCAGAGCAAAACTTCGTTGAGCTCCTTACGTGGAGCGGGGAAAACGACTACTTTTCCCTGCCAGGACGAACGCACAGGATAGTCGCGATAGAGATCCTTGACGAACTGAAGAGCTTGTTCCAAAGATTCGGATATCAGATCCAGGAGGTAGCTCCTAGTTGAAAACAGCGCAAACAGTCCAGGCAGTCCATAAAATCTTGCGCACGGAACTGTCTACGTACTTGAAAACCCAATACATCGGCAAGAGCAACCTGCTCCTGGCTGCCCTAAACGACAAGCTTGACGAGAAGGGGGTGCTTTGGCAGTCCCCATTCGTGGAGCTGCCGGCCAGCTATAAATTGGCGGAGCAAGGCTTGCAAGGGATTTCAGCCCCCGACTGGCTGAAGATCTTTTTTGAAAGCCTGGCAAATCAGCGCCTGGGGGTTTACAAAACCCCGTTCTCCCATCAGGTGGAGGCCTTGGAAAGAGCCTTTGGCGGCGAGGACATCTTTGTCTCAACAGGCACCGGATCCGGAAAGACCGAGTGCTTCATGTGGCCCTTGATAGCGAAGCTTGCGGATCAAGCAAGAAATGATCCTGATACCTGGAATAGCCAGCGAGGGGTGCGGGCTATAGTCATGTACCCGATGAACGCGCTTGTGGCTGATCAGGTCGGCAGGCTTAGAAGAATCATCGGCACGGATCAATTTGCCGATATCTTCAATGAAACTTCAGGCCGGGACTCCCGCCGCCCCCAGTTTGGCATGTACACAGGCAGAACCCCCTATCCCGGTTTGCCAGAGAACACTTCGGATCTTGACCTGGCCAGCTCGTTGTCCAGACTTTTGCCTGACGGAGGGTTGGCACCGGAAATATACGCGACTTTTCTCAAAGAAGGAAAGATACCTGCGAAAGCGGATCTGGCAACGTTTATAAAGCTTTTAAAGCGGCATAGCCACCATACATCTCCAAAAGACGCGGAGCTTATCACCAGGTTCGAGATGCAGAACACCTGCCCAGACATTCTGATAACGAACTACTCAATGCTTGAGTATATGCTGCTAAGGCCTCTTGAAGACAACATTTGGAACCAAACATCGGCCTGGCTGAAGAAAAGCTCTGAAAACCGGCTAATGTTCATCATAGACGAAGCCCACATGTACCGAGGATCCTCAGGCGGAGAAGTCGCCTTGCTGCTCAGGCGTTTGCTCTACAGGCTTGGCGTGTCCCGGGATAAGGTGCAGTTCATGCTGACTACCGCAAGCATGCCCCATGACAGCGAAGAGGACAGCAACGCGGTTTCAGACTTCGCAAAAATGCTGACAGCTTCTGACACGGACAAGTTTCACTACATATACGGGACAGTGGTCAAGCAGTCGATAAAAGCAACCAAAAAGCTTGGTATAACTAATATCCAACTGTGGGATGACAGCGATCCCCTCTTGGGCATCAAAAAAGTTTTTGACAGCAGCCAAAAGATTTTCAACATAGACTTAACGTTGCCTCAAGCCGAGAACTGGCTCTTTGAAAATATCAAGACTTATGATGTATTCAACAAGCTGTACGAGATCTGCTGCGGAAGCGCCACATCCATCGAAGAAATCGCGCTGGCCCTGTTTCCTGGAGAAAATTTGGATCAAGCAGTTGATTCAGCTTACAAGGCGCTAAGCATAGTCTCATACGCAGTGAGCAAAACAGGCGAATCCCTTTTCCCTCTCAGGGTTCACATGCTCTTTCGCGGCATACGCGGCATATTCGCTTGCACAAACCCGGATTGCCCCAGCTCCCATAGCTTCGATGGGGTAACGCTTGGGGAGATCTTCATAAAAGATGACGTCTATATGTGCCCGGAGTGCGGAAGCACTGTCTATGAGTTGATAAAGGATCGCCGTTGCGGCGCCTTGTTCTTGAAGGGCTATGTTTCCGAAACTTTGACAAAGGCCTATCTCTGGCGGGACTCCGGCAAAAACTTCGAAAGCGCAATGCGAGAAATCCATTTGTTTATCCCTAGAGCGGGAAAGAGCTATAGGAGAAGCGGCAAATATCCGCTAAAGCCCTGCTATCTGGACTCTAAAAGCGGGTTCATATACTTTAACGACGACACAGCGTCAAAACGAAAAGACATCCTGAAGCTGTACTTCAGCGACTACGAGGAAAAAGGAAGACCAGACATCCTGACTTTCAGCATATGCCCGCAGTGCGAAAAGATGAAGATTCCAATGTCAGATTTCTTGACCAAAGGCAACCAATCATTCTACAACTTGGTCAAAGCCCAGTTCAACCTGCAAGGCCCGGTTCTCTCCAAGAATGATCTCGCGAAGTACCCTAACGAAGGGCGAAAGGTTCTCCTGTTTTCAGATAGCCGCCAAAGAGCGGCCAGACTTGCGCTTGACATGTCACAGGCCTCAGACGAGCAGTCGTTCACCCAGCTGTTCATGATGGCGGCGTCAGAAATGCAAGCGTCGGGAACAAAAGACCTTAATCTGGATCAACTGTACGGCTTTTTTGTCAAAGCGGCATGCGAGCAGGACATACAGATCTTTCACTCTGAGAGCAGAGACAAATTTTTGCTTCAATGCCAATCGGAAAAGAAGGTAATGGAAACCAGAGCTAAAAGAGGGAAAGAGTACGTCCCTAACATGAGGTTTGACAATGCCCCTGATATGGCGAAGGAACACCTGATCCGACTGTTTTGCAGCGCGCACAACTCCGTGTATGACAACGCCTTGGCCTGGCTTGAGCCCGAGCCCGAAGCCTTTGATATAGCCTGCGACTCTCTATATGACGAAGGGATAAGCGAGAATTACGAAGAAGATTTAAGAGAGCTTTTCAATGCCTGGATGATCTCGATTCTTGGACTTGGAGCGCTTGGCCACATAATAGACGATGATTGCAGGTCTGAGGTCTTGCCTAGATACGGGATATTTGGCTTGCGCAAAGATTGGAAGTTTGCGGATCACATCATTGACATTATGGGATGGAAAGGCAGCAAAGAGATAGAAATCTGGAGAAGAGTTCTGTCCCCGTTTTTGGACAACTCCAGCCGGAATGATATTTACTACGTCCAGCTCAAAAAAGTGATCGTAAAGCCAGGCATGGAACATAACTGGAAAAAGTGCAAGCAGTGCACAGGGATAACTCCCTACAGCCTGAGAGGAAAATGCCCTCATTGCGGAAGCGTGGAAATCTTTGATGTGACAGATCAAGAGTACCAAGCCATGGACTTTTGGAGAAAGCCTGTCTTATCAGCCCTAAGCGGCGAGAAGATAAATGTCATAGACACAGAGGAGCATACAGCCCAGTTATCCCATAAAGACCAGAGGGATGACCTGTGGTCAAAGACAGAGCAGTACGAAATGAGATTTCAGGATATTTTAAGAGAAGGCGATTCTCCAGTAGATATTCTCAGCTGCACCACTACCATGGAGGTAGGGATAGACATAGGCTCCCTTGTAGCCGTAGGCCTTCGCAATGTCCCTCCCATGAGGGAGAACTACCAGCAAAGAGCTGGCCGCGCCGGCAGACGCGGCGCGGGAATGTCCACCATCATAACCTTCTGCGAAGATGACGCACATGACGGCAGGTACTTTAATGATCCAACACCCATGCTGCGAGGCACGCCGCGCAGACCGTGGATTGATATAAAAAGCGAAAAGTTATTATGGCGTCACATGAACATCATAGTCATCAACAAGTACGCAAGAGCTATTTGGTCTAGCATTGACATAATCGGGACCATCACGTTTTTTGACAAGTTTTATGGAGGGTTCCAGGTCTTCCTGATGAAGTTCAATGATTACAAAGGCGCAGTCCTTCCGGATTTCGCCCAGAATCCAGGATTCATAGAAAGACACAAGAAATTTGTCCTTGATGAGCTGGATAAGCTGGATGATAAGCGGACTAGGCATCCGGAGCTGTATAAATTTAAGCAGACCGAAAAAAGCAAATCAAGCCAGCAAGAGGCCAGCAAACAAAGCCAGCAAGAGATCGAAAAAGAGAAAAGCCTGCTGGACGCTCTCTATGAAGAAGGCATAATACCAACGTACTCTTTTCCCAAGAATGTCGTCAGCGTATACGTAAACAATGAAAAAGGGAAGATTGAATACCAGGCTGACAGAGGGCTGGATATAGCCATAAGCGAGTACGCGCCAAGCCGATCAATCGTCATAGACAAGAAAACATACCAGATCGGCGGGCTCTACTATACAGGAAGTGAGCTGGGAAGAACCCCTCCCGCAAAAAGCTTCATGGAAGATCCGAATTACGTAAAAGAGGTCTTCGTATGCCGCAACTGCTTTTGGTTTGGCCTTGCGGATGATCTGCAGGACGATAAATGTCCGCTCTGCGGCTACAAAGTTTCTCATGATTTGAAAATGGTAAAGCCCTGGGGATTCGGCCCGATCAATGGCAAATCCATAGCAAAGGCCCAGGTCTTTGATGAGTTTTCTTTCGCTGATTCTCCCGAGTACTCAACCCATTC
Organism: Clostridiales bacterium; assembly: GCA_031270945.1. Taxonomy (GTDB): domain Bacteria; phylum Bacillota; class Clostridia; order Lachnospirales; family WQUN01; genus JAISWZ01. Next base: position 10,386 of record JAISWZ010000438.1, read on the forward strand.
TCCAGTTACAGAAATGCTTCGCGTGGCAGGGCATGATAACGCCAAGCTAGCAATTAGGGAAAACCAGCGCGTGATCATGAGGAATATGGGAAAAGCTCCATCAAAGAAGGGATTCTTGATCTGCCCAACCTGCGGTGCCGCTGTAGTAGGAGACGATCCAGCCCAGTTCACCAGCAACAGCAGAGGCATTAAAATATCAAGGCCCTTTCAATCCTGGAGCAAGTCATGCCAGCAGTGCAACCACGGCAATGCCTCAAACTATTCTCTGGGTTTTGATTTTGTCACAGACATGATGGTCATAGAGATCGATATAGACGAAAAGATCATCGACACCTCAGATCCCTGGATATTCAGATCCTCCAAGTCTCTGTCTGAAGCGATCCGGCTCCAGGCCAGCGTTCTGGGAGACATAGAGATCTCTGAGCTAAACGTAGGATTTCGCCTCCGCAGGACAAGCCCCGGCTATTGCGTCGAGATTTTCCTGTACGATAGCCTCTCAAGCGGCGCTGGATACTCTTCAGGCATAGCCAAGCAGATCCATACCCTGATGGAGGATACCGTCACCTTCTTGGAAGGATGCACCTGCTCCAGCGCATGCCATGATTGCCTGAAGCATTACCGCAACAAGAATTACCACTCCACGCTTGATCGCTTCGCCGCCCTGGATCTGCTCAGGTGGGCCAAAGACGGAACTACCGCCAGCCTGCTTGACCTGAAAAGCCAGCAAGCCCTGATCAAGCCCCTTGCCAGCATCTTCGGAGACTATGGCCTGAAAGTGATCTACGGCAAGAGCGAAACCCGGATCGAGTCCAGAGCGCTGGGATTAACCGAAAGCAAGAGCTTTGTTCTCGAAGTTTTCCCGTCCATGCTCATCGCCCCCTTGGAAAACGGAACGATCTACGTCAGCGATTTCGACATCAAGTATTCCCGCGCGTCCGTGGTTGAGCAGATAAAAGTGGCGTTCAACAGAGAAGAATGAAAGCTGAGAAAGACTTGATTTTATGGTCATTGGAATATTGGGGCTGTTGGAATTTTATAGTCGATAGAATTCTATAGCAAAAGGAATATCAATAGCATTTTTGTATAAATTTGCATGAATGAACCCTTCTCTGTCAGGGCATTATATTTGCTAGGGAAGTGGCGAGCAACCGCTTCCTGAAACATTGGGCATCGCAAGCGTTAGCGGTCTTGATTCTAGCAATATCGCGCGCTGATGTCCAATGAAGGGCGAAATCAAGTTTTACTCGCATGTTGGGCAACAAAAGCGATGCTGGCAATGAGCGAGAGGACGATTGCGAGAGACTTGCGAAAAAGGGCTGAATTTATTTCAGTCCTTTTTTTGTTGGGTTTTTTGGGTTATCGAGAATCGAGATAGTGCGACAAGCAGTTGACCGCTCCCGCTAAAGATAAGAAAACTCTAAATCATACCGCTCGTCAATTAAAAAAGCGATTTTTACTCAATAGGTGATTGTTCTAGGATGAAATTGGAGAAGATTAAAGGACTGATATTTTCAGCTTTTTATTTAAATCACTGGCGCTGCGAGCCGCAAGTAATATTGAATTGCTATAGCGACATGCTGACGTAAATGTGGCACAAGTTTCACAAATGTTTGATTAACATAGCTGAGATTTTAATGTTTAACCTTTGGATTCAAATACAAAAAACTTAAAAATCAAAAAACTACTGTAAAAAGGTCTTGACATTCGTTGTAGGTTTAGATATACTAATGACATATGGTAAAGATTTAAGAATGCATGATATAATATTGAGAGAAAACAATATAGCTTTGTGTGATTTAAATCAATGCTCTATCAAACGCTCCAAAATATAAGTATCAAATTTTTTGATTATATTATTATGGTTCAACAATCATTGACAAGGAAATCGGAAACGGCGTGAATGCAGGGTTTGGCCGTTCTACCAAGCGCTAACCAAGGTCTTGCTCTATGGCTAAGAGGGAGTTGCCGCATGCACTCAACCTTACGCCGCTAAGCTTTAGAGAAGAGATACAGATATTAGCAGTATGCAACCCAACCTGTTCGCTATGTAAAAATGTACTCGCTTGCGTATAAATGCCGAATCACAGAATCCCCTAAACATAACACGCTCCATATTACTAAAGCTAGCGGAGCGGGCCGCCACAAACAACCCCGCCACCAAAGAAAGGATCCCCCAAATGCTTACAAAAGTTAACATGTGGAACAATGAGCATGGCTGGCAGCATTCCACAGCTGACCAAGCGGTATTAAAATTTCCCCGTGGGCTGAGTTCCAACTTCAAGATATTTCTCTGTGAGATATGCGGGCAGTATGTAAATTTTGTCAATGCCCAGCACCAGCTCCCCTATTTTCGCCATAACTCCTTTAGTGATGACTGCAAGGAAAAGATGGTCTCGTCTGGGTCGTACAAGCATACAAATCCCCTGGGGTTTTCCTTGCCGCTGAAGGCGAAGCTGATTGACGACTCCATAGAGATATTCATAGGCTTTCTTCCGCTGACGGATGAAGTGCTGGAAATGGCCCAAAAGAAGAATGCGAAGCTAAAGATTTTGGCGGACAGGAAAGAGCTCAAAACCTTTAATATTGGCCCCGAGAGGTTTATGACTGACAAGATCACATACCTGAGCGTAGACCAGTCTTTCGCTGAAAAGTACGTGCTGGAGTATGACATGGAAGGCAACCTGAACTTCTGGCCGACTGTGGTTGAGGGGTTTAGCCGAAACGGGACCCTTTTCAACAAGGAAAGCGGAAAACGCCTTGCTCGCAATGCAAACGTGGTTGTTGGCAATGAGTATCTTCTGTTCATTCCACAGGATGCCTACATATCGCCAATAACCGACGTAATGATAGAAAAGGTCAAGACGTTAGACGGCTATAATGTATACTCGCTACAAGCGCTAAACCTTTCCAGGGAAGCCGCTGACTACTTTCTGAACTTCGGGCTGAGGCTTACGGACACAATGGCGGATCTGACGCAAGTGTACCCATTCGTGCTCAAGTCGACGCATGTCCTGCTTCACGCTTCGGAGAAGGTATGGTTCTACAAGTCAGAAGGATTTGTAGACGCGTGCCCAAGCCCTGACGAGTTTACGAAGATGTTAAACGCAAACATGGCAAGCACGTTTTCAATAAGGAACAACTTCACCCAAATCCTGTCGATCAGCCGTTTTGAAGAGAATACAAGCGTCTTGAACTACATCATGCTCAAGAAAGCGAAAGATATCCCTATAGAGACAAAAGAACCGGAAGTATCCGTGACAGACTCAATAGGAGAAGACTTAAGCCCAGGGGAATACGGATTCCTTCCCAAAGAATCAATAATCCGGATCAGAACCGAGTATGACGGGCAGATAATTACGATAAAAGACGGATTTATAACAAACCGGAGACCCTTGAAAAACAACCAGCCCGCCTCCTTGACTGTTGAATGGGAAACCGTTTACCAGATCCTGCAGGGTTTTGATGTGGCATACGAAGTTAAGTTCACAAGAAAAGTCAAGGTCTACAAGCGGGATGACGAGGCTGTCAGAACCCTGAAGAGACTTCGGGGCAGGGAGGTCATCATAACCCACTCCCTTGGTGCTGTCGCAAGAAAGCTTCAGGACATGCCCAAGACCCGGGAATGGCTGCTTCAGCAGATAAGAAGAGGGAAGATCAGCCAGGGAGCGGTTAATTATTTGAGGCAGCTGGAGTAGGGGAGAATAAAGCTTGCGCCTGCGGCGCGCGTCATAACCGGATAAAGTTTCCTTCGCATGCAGCCTGGCTTCGGAGATTTTCGCTCGTCAGCGCAGCATGGATTAACATTAAAGAATTGTGGCTAAGATCTGAAGGATAAGAATGCCTGATGGCATTTAAAGGCCAAGAAGATCTAAAGGCTAAGAAGATCTAAAGGCTAAGACCTTAAGTCGAAGAAGGCCGAAAGAAAATCTTTAGGCCTAGCAGGATCGAGATCCATGAAATCTGGCTCAATGCATCCGCGAGCGAAAAGAACTGCGCTTTTCCATCGCAAGCATAAACCCCGAGCCAGCCCCAACACCCATAAAAATCAAGCGGCAAAACATAAAACATAGAACTAAAAACTTAACTCCACCCATTACGCGTTGCACCAAGCGAGGTGAAACAATGGTATCATTATGCATTTCAGGCGGCAACCAGTGGCTGTACCGGGTTGCGGACGTTGCGGCAGACAATGCCCTTTTGCCGTTAAGGATCGAGAAGAGCAGCCAAATGTTTGAGAAGCTCCTGTGCACCCCGGACATGTCCATGCCGAAGAATACGCTTGACTTTTGGGAATGGGACGCTGACGGGTTCAGGAGATATGCGATGCCTTCGCAGATAAGGCTGCGTTGGATAGAGGTGGTAAAGCGCAGCGTCAATAGCGCTGGCGGCGATAGATCAAGGGATTTTAAGGCTAGGATCCAAGAAGGCCTAAAGGGCGCTTTCCCGGACGATCACGACTATCTGCTTGAGGTGGAAAGCCAAGCGGGGAAGATCACTTGCGTCTATCTAAAGGCTGAAAATTTGGAGAAACGGGACAACCTGACGTTTTTAAGAACGGGGATATATTCGCTGGACGTCTACGAGATCCCGGATTCAGGCGTAGCGGAGATTAAAAAGAGCTATTTGCCGGACTTCAGCAAGAGCTGCTACCTGAGGCTGGATCTGCCCAGGAAGGCTAGAACCATATTTGTCCGGGATCCAAGCGAAACCGCAAGGCTTGCTATCCTGAAAAGGCTGGACGAGTGCGCGCAGGGGCTGTCTCAAAACGGCAAAAACCTGGTGAGGGAGTTTCTTTCGGATAGGCAAAACAGCACAATCATAGACGCTATTGCCCAGGAGTGCGGTTGCTCCTTGGAGGAAGCCGAGTTCCTGTTTAACGAATTGGCAAGCAACAGCCAGAAATATTTCGCTCCCGATGACTTCGCCAGCGACTTGATGCTTCGCATTATCGGCTATAACAGCGAAGCGGCGGAAAAGTTCAAGGCGGCTATAGCAGAAAAGTGGGAGACCGAGAACCGGGAGAAGATCAGGGAAGCCGAAGAGGCTAGATCCAGGCTGGAAAATGATCTGGGTTCTTTGGGCGAGCTCAAGAACGCGGGTCTGCAGGAGCAGGAGAGGCTGAGCATCCAGTTGGCTGAGCTGAAAGCCCAGATCTCGGGGCTTGAGGATAGGCGGGTTTTCTTGACCCAGCAAAACCAGCAAGCCTTGCAGACTCAGCAAGCCTTGCAGACCCAGCAGTCCCAATGGGTTCAGCCCCAGCCTCATTCCCAGTTCGTCGACCAAGCCGCCATGCTGGAGAACATGGGAGAGATCATCGCCAAGTACGCCCAGCTGGCGACAAGGGAAGCGGCGCCAACCAGGGAGGAAACCCAGACCGACACTCCTTCGGGGTTTGAGGAAGGGCATGCTATTAGCGAAACCGACTTCTACCTGGAATCAACTACTCTGGTTACCTCTCTTTCAGAAAACCTGGATGTGGCTTGCGTGGATAGGGAAAGATCCCGGGGGCTAGCCGCTTGCTTGCTCTCTGCTAACTTCCAGAACATTCCCTTGATTATCGCTGGCTTCAACGCGGCCATGATAGTCGACGCGCTTTCGGCAACACTGTTCAACAAGACCGCAGACAGGTATTACTGCGGGCCTGGATGCATTGACATACCCAAAGGTGAAACACCCATCGCCGTCTTTGACGGCTTCGGATGCATGAACAGGATCATTGAAAAAGCCAAGGGCAGGCATGTGTGCTTTATTGCTCAAACTTCAGAAGAGCTAGGAATAGAGCCCAGAGGCCTGTACAATTACGCCTTGCCTTTGTTCACTGAACATTTTATCAAGGAAGTCGAAGAGTTTGACTCCTTCGAAGGCTACGTCTTTTCAGGGGAAAAGCGATTGAAAGTGAAGGCGAGAGAAACTTTTTCACTGCCAATAGGCACTCTTTTGCCTCTGGCCAAGACCAGGCTTGACAACATGCTTGGCGGGATGCACTTTCTCCAAAACGACCTGACTGCCATGCAATTGCTTTTGGTTTCCTGCGTCCCCATTCTTGTTAGCCTGGCCAGGAAGCAGGAGCTGATAGACATTATTGCGCCGCTAAACTTGAGCGCGGCGGAGCGAACCGAACTTACACTAATTATTGGAGCTGCGTCTTGATATGATACTAGAGCTAGCGCAAACCGCCGCCGCAGACCTTGGCATAATAAAAGAAAGCTTCGAAAGCG
>JAISWZ010000530.1 GCA_031270945.1 Clostridiales bacterium
GCCTACCCTACGATTCCGCTTCTTTCAACGCCCTCGATAAACTGCCTTTGCAGCACCACATATATGATTATTATAGGCATTAGCATCATCACAATCCCTGCGTAAACGTAGAGCTGGGAGATGCCTGGATCAAGTATGCGGTCCAGGTTGCCAAGAGTGGCCTGAAGGCTTGTTATGCGCTTGGACAGGATCATGTTGCCGCTCAGGTTGAATAGGTTCGCCATAAAGGTGTCGTTGTACTGCCATACCATAGAGAATATTGCGACTGTCAAGACAGAAGGGGCGGCGTTTACGAGCATGATGCGAAAATAGGTGTAAAAGGGGCCAGCTCCGTCAACAAAAGCCGCCTCTTCGATCTCTTTGGGAAGCCCTCTGAAAAACTGGTTGAAGATGTAGATGAACACGCCTGATCTCAGGCCGCATCCCAGAACGCTCATGATCGCCACTGGCGCCGGGGTTCCCAAGAGGTTTATTGGGCCTCCGGCAAAGAGCGTCATAAGCCCCAGCGGGTCAAACTTTCTGAAGGCGATGTAAAGCGGGAGCATGACAGAGTGCGTAGGTATAACTATCATGACTATCACGCAGCCGAAAAGGACGTTCTTGAAAGGGAAGTCAAACCTGGCGAAGCCATAGCCGACAAAGGAGCAGACAAGCACTTGGATGGCTGTTATGGCAAGGACATAAGCCAGGTCTTTGGTTATCACGTTAAAGAAATCCAAGCGGGTGATCGCAAGGCTGTATCTTTCAAGCGTTGGCTGCTGGGGAATGATGTAGACCAGGGGGCTATAGGCGTCAGAGTCCGAAAAGAACGAGCTTGCCAAGATCCCTATTAGGGGGCCTAGGATGACGTATGAGATGCCTAGGATGACCAGAAGCCGGAACAAGGATCCCAGGGCGCTCTTTGCCGCGTTCGCGGCAGCTCTTGCCTCTGTCTCTATGACATCCCCCGTGAGCTTTAAAGGCTTGCCCATCTGGCGCCTCCTTTCAGTTTTGGTAAAACGTCCTCTTGCGGAGGATGGCGCAGACTATAAACAGCAGGGCGCATACGGCAACGGAGCTTGCCAGGCTCATCGTTGATCCCAGCGCGTAATTCTGGCTTGTGAATATGGCGTCATAGGACGTTTGGATGACATCGCTTGACGCGAAAGCCATGATGACCGTGAACACAACATTTGTCACTATGAGAGGCGAAACCATGGGAAAAGTTATCTTCCAGAAAGTCTCGTAGCCAGTCGCCCCTTCTATCTTCGCTACCTCATAGAGAGCTCCTGGGACTGACTGCAGGGCGGCTATGAATATCACTATCTGCACCCCGGAAGCGGTGATTATGGAGCTGATTCGGGTAGAGGCGCCTATCAGGTACTCTATTGCCCATTCAGGGATGAACAGCTCCCCGAAGAGGCCCAGGTAATAATCCAAGTTGACGCCCATCCCGTTTTGGGAGGCTTCGGCTATCTGGGCTGAAGTGGCGCTCATGCCTCCTGCCATCATCTGCCTGGTCACGTTAAGCGCTTGCTGTAGAGCGCCAGAATTCAATATGACAGGAAGAAAAAAGATCGCCCTGGCAAGAGTGCGGCCCCTGAACTTGGCGTTTAGGAGCATTGCCATTAGAAGAGAGAAGAATATTATCAAAGGCACGTCGACAACCATGTCTATCAGTGAAGAGACCAGCTGCTGGTTGAATGTGCCGTGCTCCGCGAACAAAAATATGAAGTTCTTGAGGCCAGAAAACTCAAGGGCGTACCCGTCAGTGCCAACCGAGACGTCAGAGAGCGAAAACGTGATTGTCATCGCAAGGCTTGAAGCGTAAAACCAAATGAAGCCCACAAGCCAAGGGGCTATGAAGACAAGCCCGGTGATGGCTCTTTTTCTTGACAGCGTAAGCTTCATTGAGCTTGCCCTCCTTCCGTCTTGAACCCCCTGGCTGGAACATCGCCATAAGCTTTCTTTGAATAGTTCACTGTCACTTGGTAGCCGTTTTCGTATGTGACCTTCCTGACCCCCTCAGCCAATATTTCGTGGCTGGAGATGAGAGAGCCTTCCGCTGGATCCAAGGCGCTTGATAATGTTTTGTGGGCGCTTGCCGCATCCTCGGCCCAATTTTCAAATGTTACGCTGTAATAATGGTTCAGCCCTGTATATTTCAGCTCTGACGCGTCCTTTGCCGTAAAGGCGAACCTAAGCGACGCGCCTGACTCAATCGCTTCAAGAACCGCCTGCTCAAGGCTTCCCCCGCCAATGTTGGCGGCTGATCCAGAATAGTTTATCAATCCGTGGACTACCATGGCGAAAAACGGGATCTCTTCGTCAAGTACATACAAGGAGCTTGAGCTTAAGGGGGCGCTTTCGACATCCCTGGCATATTTGAGTGCATAGGCGTTTCCGCCCGACACCATCAAAAGCCCTGAAGCACCTTTCAATTCTTCAAGCCCAGCCTGGATTATGTCCTTGGACTCCTCCCGGCTGATGTACTCGGTTCTCTTCTTGTCGGAATATATGATCTCTCCCAGATCCCTGGCCGATACGCCTGATGACGGATATTTGCCTATGGCTTTGGCAAAGCTTTCGATCTGCCTAGGCAGGAACTTGGGCGAGAGAAGGGTGTATATCCTCTCCAGGTATCCCAGGCCGGATACGTTCGCGTAGCTGGTGGGGTTCACGAATCCAAATGTTCCCACATAACCCCCGCCGTAATACCTGGCGCCAGCCCTGGCGTCGTTGAACCCTTTTGAGTTTAATGGAACGCGCTGGAAGTCAGCATCCAGATAAAGCCTGCCGTTCGAGGACTCAATGGACTCCTTCAAGCTGTTTAGGTCTTTTTTGGTCCCCAGCTTTTTTACAAGCGAAACCTTGTTTATCGCGTCATGGTAGTATCCGTCGTTAAACCAGCCCTGGATGTTGACAACCTGGGTTTTTGCCCCTCTCTCCTTAAGGCTCTCATGGATCCCGATTGCCTCTTTGAAAGTTGTCATGGGAAGCGTCTCTTGGTACTTGATTCCAAGCACGAACCTGTCGGCTTCGACGCCGGAGATAAGGTCTATATAAAGAGGAATCTCGCCAGGATTTTTTGCTTCCAGGACTCCGTCCTCAATCAGCTCATCCCTCAGCCTCTTGGCCATCGGGTTGTACCCTGGCTCATCCAAGAAAAAGTATCTCACTTGAATGTCGGAGTTGTAAAGATCTTTTTCCATAACCGGCATTTCTGCCTCGTTTCCAGTGATGCCAAACATCGAAAGCGACATGTTGGATCGAAGCATGAATGTCGGGTAAACGCATGTGTAGCTTGACAGCTTTCCGCCTTGGGTCGCTGTTATTGTGGCGAAGCTGTCGCCTCTCTCTATGAGGGCAAGGATAGATGAGTCCTCATGGCTTGAGCCAAAGATCGGAAGCCTGGCTTTCTCTGTGTTGCCTACCACGGTAAAGTCCATGTACATTGGATCTATGCCGTATACGGCCTGGATGTAGTCTTCCGAGCTTGTTTTGCCGTTGTTGAACCGCATGAGCGCTCCCGATCCATCAGGGACAAGGGCAAAACCTGTTTCCTGGGGGCCTCCGGCCCCCAGCCCTCTTAGAAGCTGAATTCCTGAGATGGAAGCGCCTACGCCTTCATCAAGCAGATCTTTGGGAATTCGGCAGACCAGGCTGTCTCCCTCTACCCGGTAGTCAACGCAGACCGTAAAGCTCACTGGAACCGCGCCTTCCACCTCGCTTGCCATCATGTCAGACTCAAAGTCATCCTTTGTGTAGCCAGCCTTCTCGAAGTTTTCCCTAAGCCGCCTGAGAGTGGACGCGCCTACGCTCTCATTGCCCATGAGCTCCAAAAAGCCTGGGACTGTCCCTGCATCCCTGTACCTGGAGGTGATGTAAGTGACTCCAGCCGCCCCGTCTTCTGCTTGCGCCAGGGCTTCCATGAAGAAGTCCAGCCTCTCCTGGGTGATGTATATAGGGACTATTCCTGTCTTGCTTTCAAGATCTCCCAAGACATATGTGAACCTGACTCCGCCTTCTATGGCGGACATCTCAACCTGGCCTCTGGACACTGAATAGTCGTAGGAGTTGTAGTTTCCTGGCCGCCTGTTGGCGTCATAGTACTCCAAGACCAGCTGGGACTTGAGCAATGATTTGTTTACCTTGTTGGCAATGCTGTCATCGTCTATATCCTCTGGGTTTGAGCGCCAAACCTTGCTGTTTCTTTTATCGAGGATCGCAATCTCGGCGGTTTTGGCGCTGGCGTAAAGCTTTAGCGTCTCTGATTCAGAAACCAGCTCCATGCCCGGGACGCCTTCGCCGCTATCTTGAAGAGCTTCGAATTCCTTGCTTGCGTCAACGTAGGTTTGCGCTGTCAATTCTCTGTACTCTCTATACAGGGTGTACCTGAAGAAAGAGTAAAGCTGGACGAGGCCGAAAATCAGGGCGGCGACCCCAGCCGCCAAAAGAAGGATCTTCTTGGAAAGCCGCATGAACGCCCCCCTTAGGATCTGAACAAGATCTCAATGTATACGCTATATATGAACACATAAAGCTGGTTAAGCAGGTTGA
>JAISWZ010000532.1 GCA_031270945.1 Clostridiales bacterium
CCCTAGAAGCAACACTCAAAACGGAATATTTTAGCCCTTTTGGCCGCTGGGTAACAGCAGCGCTTATTTGCTGCAAAAATGAAATACAAAATTTTTTGCCCTGTTGTGAATAGAATTTAACAAATAAAGGAATAATATAATCACGGATCTCTGATCCGGATCGAAGGATTCCTTATTTTAAAGGATTTTTGAGGGGCTGGATCGGCAGGGCAAAAAAAGCTGGCCAAAAAATTTTTTTTCGGCAACGAAAATTGGGGGTTGATTTTAAGTAGAGAAGCAGCTATAATGGCTTATAGGAATATCAATGCGGGTTCTGAACCCTTCACGAACATGCGTTGGGATTTGCAAGACATCGTGAGAGCCCTTTGAACAACCTGCACAAAACTAAAGCGGCGAAATGAGTCTCTTGCAACACTATGACGAAAGGAGCGTAGGGCTAGCGGTTGTGCCGCGAAAAAATGTCTAGTTTTGAGCCAAATCTAGCCAATTAGCTAAGCAAAATCTTATAAAACGGGCATTCTTTGGTTGGGGCCGCTCCACAGGGGCTGAAAAGCTGCCAACCAGGCGCAAGTTTGAAGTAGCCTGAAAGTTGGTCTAAAAGGGCTGAAAAACGGATATCCAAGCTTCTTAACTAAGAGCGCATCCAGAATTTCTGGTTTTGGAGATCTGACGCGCCAAAAATCGCTCTCGGTTCTCTTGCGCCGATAGGGGTGAGGGAAAGCTCTGCCAGAGACGATGATTAGTGCATATTCCAAAATTCCGCAAGGCACCGAAAAAGTCATCGCGATGCTTTAACGCTACTTTTTCAAGCCATGGAATTAATTTTGGGATATGCGCCTGGAGTGCACCAAGCGCGTGAAAAAAAAAGACGCGCATATAAGTTGCTGAGCAAGAAAATAATTGGAAAAAAGATTATGGCTGCTGATTGAAAAACTCCAAAAGCTCAGAACCAAGAATTACAGAAACAGGATAAAATATCTAATTGCCTTATCTAAGCAAAAATGCGACAATTGTAAATGATTTCTAAGTGCCATAGTCATGCTTGAAAGTAGAAAAATGAGACAGACTATATTTGTATCCAACAACTTTGCAATGTATGTCGACAACTTGGGAAAAAAATAATAATTCGTTGACTTTTGGCTATGCCCTTAAGCGAGCTAGTTTACGTTTATGTAACATTATTGCGAAAAAAGGCGCCAAATTTAATAGAAGAACGGAGACGATTTAATGAGCTCAACAAACAACAGCAACAACAACACCAATAGCACTTTGACCTTCGGAAGCTTCCTCACCCAGAGAAGAAAGAGGCTTGAGCTTCAGATGAAAGACTTCGCGGCGGATCTCTCCTTCACTACTGTCTACATATGCGACATAGAGAAGAACCGCAGGCCGGCTCCAGCCCCGATAGTGCTGGAGAAAATGTGCAAGCTGCTGAGCTTGTACGGCGAAGACAAATACCTGTTTTACGACCTCGCCGCCAATACGAGGAACAGCGTATCGGCCGATTTAAAGGACTACATCATGGGCAACGACGTAGTCAGGCTGGCTCTCAGGAAGGCCAAAGAGCTCGGCGCCACCGAAGAGGAATGGCGCGAATTCCTGGAGAGGCTCTACGTCGAAAGAGGCGTAATAGGCTAAAAGCGGTGCTCGCAAGCGAAAACATCCGTAAAATCGACCCACTGTTTTCGCTTGTGAGAAGCCTATGGCTTATACAGGCACCAGTATAGCTTAAGCGGCCACGGAACCTCGCTGGCTGCAAACTTTTTTATGCTGGCGGCTGCCAAAAGGAGCCAGCTTCGCGCACCCCTGGGGATTTTTTAGGGAACGTTGTTGGTTTCCGATTATTGTTCGCCAGTGTAAGCGCATATCCTTAAGGCAGTTTGCAACTGATGAAGGGATATGCCCTAAGCTACCTTTTAAGGCTCTTTCTTGAGGCTTTGCGCCTTGAGAAGAGCCTTTTTTGTTTGGTGGCGAGGAGGATAGCGCAGGAGAATCTTTCGCAGCCCCCATGTAGCAGCCCCCATGTCGCAGCCCCCATGTCGCAACCCCCATGTCCGTGCCTTCAATTGACAACTCTACCCTCTTGGCATATAATCAATTCCAATGCGGCAAATTTCGCGAAAAGCGCGAATAGCCAAAATCATGTACAAGAAGAGAGGTTTTTGCATGACCTTCAAGCTTCCGGCTTATGTCGCTCCAGATTTCAAAGAGCCCCTGTTCGCGAACGCTCCTGACGTCAAGTTTGCCCCGGCGGAGATAGACGGCGCCGCCCCTTTAAATTTCCATGCTACCTCCATCTTTCCTGAGTACTACAAAGTGAACGGCGAGTGGAAGCTGGCTATCGAAAGCAGGATGGACTGCGTTGTCTCTTTAAGGGATGAAGCGCTTGCGGTTGTAGAGCCTAGGAACCTGAAAAAAGGAGATCTGGTTGCGCTAGGGCGAACTGAGAACTGTGAGGACGGCATCTTCCTGCACTCCAATCCGTTTCTGTCAGATAGCTCGGAGAGGGAGATCTTCGGGTTCAGGCACGGGCGATCAAGAGAGACCGCGTTTTCCATGGACTACGACAACTTGTATTCCCTCCTTAGGCATGAGAAGGAGAATGGATTCATCCTCTGGGTTATGGGGCCAGCGTTTGCTTTTGACTATGACGCCAGGCGGGCCATGCAGGCGCTGGCTGACGCTGGATTCGTAAACGGGCTTCTGGCAGGGAACGCGCTGGCTACTCACGACATGGAGGCTGGATACTTCAAGACAGCGCTAGGGCAGGACATATACACTCAGCAAGCGGTAAGAAACGGGCACTACCACCACTTGGACTTGATAAACAGGGTCAGGCTGGCAGGCTCTATAGAGGCCTTCTTGGAAGAGTCAAACGCCAGCAACGGAATCATGTACTCGCTTGTGAAAAACAACATCCCGTACGTCTTGACAGGCTCGATAAGGGATGACGGGCCATTGCCAGGAGT
>JAISWZ010000557.1 GCA_031270945.1 Clostridiales bacterium
TCATGTCCACTATCGAGAATCCCCCAGAGTATGTCAAGAGCGAGAACAAAGGGGTTTTCGTCTGGTATGACGGAAGGCAGTTCGAGTTCTAGGACAAGCTGAATTCAGGGCAGGAGCAAGAAGCCCCACGCCTTCGGGCCGAGGCTGTGCGCAAAAGAAGTAGCGTCATTCTCTTTGCATTTAATAAGCCGGGACGAAAGTCCCGGCTTATTAAGCTTTTTGCGCTTTTTTGCGCTTTTCGCTTGTCTATCTAACTGTGAATCACGATTAATTCAATCATATTCTATCAAAAATCTCCGAACGCGTGTTTATTATCATAACTCTTGTCGCAAAATCGCCTTGTTGCCATCGCCCCTTGTCACCATTTCGCTCTCCCGAGTCGCGCCCCGCCCATAAGTCCGCGCCTATCGCCCTCCTTGCTTTTTATTTCTGTATGTGTAACAACCCATGTCTTAATCATCCTCTCCCGCCCCTGCGCCTCGGGCGCACCCCCCTACCCGCCCGCCATGTTCCGGATTCCCATTGATCTTTCCCTGCCAATATCTTATAATTTGTTCCAAGGCTTGTTTGCGCTTATAGCGCAGGACACAAGCGCATCTATCTGAGAGCGCAACCCAATCAAATCTATTGACGCTTAAAATATGCTTGCGCCCGGCATTGAGCGCCCGCAAGCATCTGGGATATGCACTAAGATTGATCGCAAGTCAGTGCAAGCCTGACTTCCCTCATATGCGAGGAGGCAGCAATGATAGGCTATAATGAACGCTATTTGACAAAGAACGGCAAGCCTTGGTTTCCCGTCATGGGAGAGATCCACTATTCGCGCCTGCCAAGGGATGAGTGGCGGGACGCCCTTCTTAAAATGAAGGCTGGCGGGGTAAGCATCGCTTCCTCGTACATCATATGGATTCACCATGAAGAGATCGAGGGAGTCTGGGAAAGCGAAGGAAACCTGGACTTAAGGGCATTTATCAAGACCGCTGGCGAATGCGGGCTTCTGGTGTTTCTTCGCATAGGCCCATGGGCGCATGGAGAAGTCAGAAATGGCGGTTTCCCTGATTGGCTGCTGAAAAAGGACTTTGAGCCGCGAACGAATGATTCGCGTTACTTTGCTGTTGTTGAAAAGCTGTTCAAGCGGATAGCTGAAGAGGCAAAGGGGCTCCTCTGGCAGGATGGCGGGCCTGTCATAGGGATTCAGATAGAAAATGAGTACGGGCACTGCGGAGGCCTGACTGGCGAGGCTGGAGAGCTCCACATGAAAAAGCTTGCGGAGATCGCCAGGGATTGCGGGCTGGAAGCGCCTCTTGTCACTGCCACTGGCTGGGGCGGTGCGATAGTAGGCGGCCTTCTTCCTGTTATGGGCGGATACTGCGAAGCCCCTTGGGACTCTCGCTTGACCGAGATCGAGCCTTCTGGCAACTTCCTTTTCTCCCAGGAAAGAAACGATCATGACATAGGCTCAGATTATCCCCAGGGAGAACACTTGACCTTTGACCAAAACCTTTATCCGTTTTTGACCGCTGAGCTTGGCGGCGGCCTTCAGGTGACTGACCACAGGCGACCTGTGGCTGCGGGACAAGACGCCGCAGCCATGAGCATAGCAAAGCTTGGAAGCGGCGCCGCCATGCTTGGCTACTACATGTACCATGGCGGAGTTAACCCTGAAGGAAAGCTGTCAACTTTCCAGGAGTCCAAGGCTACAGGATCTCCAAACGACCTGCCTGTCAAGTCCTATGACTTCCGTGCGCCGCTTGGCGGAAGTGGGCAAGTGAACAGCTCTTTTTACGAGCTTCGAAGAATTGCGATGTTCCTTGCTGACTTCGGGGAAGACCTAAACACAATGGATGTTTTTCTCCCTCCTGAAAACCCCACGGATCCAGCTGACTTTGCTCATTTCAGGCACAGCGTGAGAACCGACGGAAGCCGGGGTTATATTTTCTTCAACAATTACAGCAGAAGAAAGATGCCTTATTTCGAAGGCGTTTCAATAAGCGTCAATGGGCGGGCCCTTCCGAAGTTTGACGTACGCCCTGGCAAGTACGGGTTCTATCCCTTTAATATGCCTGTCAAAGGCGGGACAATACTATTTGCCGAAGCTTCGCCTCTTTGCAGGATAGGCTCAACTACCATCCTCTACGGAAACAACATCGTAGCTTTGGGGGATCCAGACATTCTGGCGATATCCCCGGAAGATTCCCTTAAGGCATGCAAGCTCAGGATGGGCGGAGAGCGCTTGGCCATCTGCAATGGCTTGATTGTTGAAGACTATACGGGAAGCTTTATCCTTGCCGAGGACAACATAACACTGAAGCTTTATCCCGCTCCCGCAAAGCATCCCGCCGGGTTTGATCTCATCGGGGACGAGGGCTCATTTACAGTCTACAAAAAAGTCCTTCCAAAAGATCAGGCCTCCTGCGAGACAAATAAAAAGGGAGAGGGCTCATATCAGCTATCCTTCCAGTCCATAGACCCCCTGGCCTATGACTACGCTCTTAGAATCAAGTATCGAGCCAACAAGGCGAAGGCCCTTTTAGGCGGAAAGCTGGTGTACGATGACTTCTACGCCGACGGGAACTGGCACATTGGCTTGAAGAGGCTGGGATATCCCGAAGCGCTTGACATCGAGCTGGAACCGCTTCTCAAGTCAACGCCTGTCTATTTGGACGCTTGGCCGGAACTTGAAAATGGCTATGCTAATTCCATAGACGAGGTTGCTGTTTCGCGGGTATGGAAGGTTCCGCTTAGCTTTTAATGGAAGGTTTCGCTTAGCTTTTAGGTTGCGCTTAGCTTTTAATAAAAGGTTACGATTAGCTTTTATAAAAGGTTGCGCTCAGCTTTTAGAGGAAAGCTTTAAATAAATAGAACAGGGCATATCCCGTTATTTGGGATATGCCCTGTTTCATACGCACGACTTTATTGATAAGGAAATGCGTAAATTGGCTTTATCATATTACAAATCCGATTCATCCACAATACGCCTTTTAAGTACTGATTGCCCTGCGTTCTCATAGATTCAGATTTTTTAAAGCGCTTTAGGGCGAACGCATGCTTGAGTTCAGTCCTAACCTGATTAGCATGCCCCAAAAATATATGCAATATTCATGTCATTTGGGCATAAGCATGAGCAAACAGGCATTGCACCCGTTTGCTCATTTTAATTTTTGCGATGCAAGAAACATCTGTTTTACCCAAAGCTCCGGAATGTTGTACTCCTTTCCGAACTGCCCCCTGCCCAAAAAGAACAGGATCCACATTGACAACTTCAGCTTGAACACAAGGTTCTTATCCACAAATGAGGAATTCATGATTTCCTCTATTTTTCCAATTCGATACGTTAGCGTATTGCGGTGGATGCCCAACAAGGCGGAAGCCTGATTCCTGTCGCAGTCGGCCAGCAGGAACGCGAAAATGGTTTGAAACCATTTTGTCGAGTATTCTTTGTCGTATGCCTGTATCCGAGACAGCTCAACACAACAGAAGTTGCGCTGGTCACCATTTTGAAGGGTAGCATCCATTAGGCGCAGCAACGTGATGTCCTCGTAGAAATGCAGAACGTTTGCAGGAAAAAAGCGCAAGCCGTAGTTGAGGGAACTCAGCGCCTGCTCATAGTGAAGGCTCGTGTCATGGATTTGAGGAAACGAATTGGAAAGGCCGCAAGTCAGGGAAAACCCTTTCAGGCGCCGTTCGAGCCTCTCACGGTTAAAGGAGTGAAACACATTTTTTTCAGCCCGTATCAGCAACACGATTCGGTTGTTGATAATTGATGTTTTGCTCTCCAAAAACTCCATTGCCAAAAGGCTTGCCAGGTATGCGTGAGGATGAAGTCCGCCTCTATCAGGGCTAGGCTCCGCCACAGCCACTAGGTATTCAGCGGCCTTATTGACTGGAAACAGCCTCTTGCTCAGGGTTTCCACAGAGATGTGCCGACCGTTAACCAGGTTGAACAGCGTCAGTCCAACGCCTGTTTCGTCAGCATGGCCTAAGTTTCCGCTATTCATCAAAATGAATGATGAAATTTTGCAAAATGTCCGCATCAGCTCAATATCGTCGCCCTCAAATTCTCTTACACATTCCGGGGAGAAAGCGTATCCTAGAACCGCGTGGTTCCAGAAAACCGCGCTGACAAGCCATCGATGCTCAAAAATCGGATGACAGAGGATTATTGGCGAAGGGCTTGTGTCTACTGCTGTATCTATTCCCTGTTCATGTATGTTTTGGGCACTGTCATAGATATCCTTGTCATTCTTGCCACGAAGCACTCTCCATGTCTGGTCGATTACATCAGACCGGAAAGAGCAGGCCAACTCGCAAAAATTGATATCGCTTAAAAGCAATGGATTGCCGAGATAATTCATGCATTGATCAGTAATTGCCTGAAGCGGCATTCCGTCGACAATCGCTCTATGCAAAGTTAGTTCAGCTTCTCTTAAATTCATCCTCTGCTCCTATCTTTTCTGCTTGGCAACGCCGCATCCGCCTCAAATGTTGAGGCGCGCTTCATAATGCCCTGCGAGCATCGAAACCGATTTTCGCATCATGTCCGCGACGGCCATCTTGGCCAAGATCAAGCGTGACTCCCGCCTGAACAAAGGCGGTTCCTCTTCACAGCATCATTTTTCAGTCTCCTTTATCTATTATAACATAGCATTTTGCTTAGGAAAGAAATTTTGCATGATTCCACAAATTTGAGCAACACAAATAGCTGTTAAAAAATGTGAGCATTTAAGTTGGTTATATAATTTATTGTCGCTAAACTTGCTTGTTTACACAATCCGGAGTACATATCAAATGATTCTCAAGCCACTTCAATTATAGTATTGTTAAGCGTTCCTTCAAGCGTTCTATGTTTCCGCGTAAATGCAATCTCCATAACCATATCCTTTGCATAAAGGCCTGTCTGCAGACTTATGGAAGCCTTAGGGCATCTGCCAGGATTATGCTGCGCAAGCGACAACTAAGAGCATATCCCAAAATTCCTAAATTGGCGCAGTGAAAGTCATCGCGATGCTTTAACGCGTGACTTTCACAAGCCATAAATTTAATTTTGGGATAAGCTCGAAGAGCTTGGAATATGCCCTAAACCCGAATGCCTTTAAAATCATTAGCAATAAAATAAAGAAGGGAGGATTTGTCAGACAAATCCTCCCTTCTGGCGGTAAAGACGGGCAACAT
>JAISWZ010000605.1 GCA_031270945.1 Clostridiales bacterium
TCCAGGTTCGGAAAGGAAATTAAGGATTTTGGCAAGGGCATCATAACCATCTCCATCCCCTACAGCCTTCCGAATGGCGTCAACTGGACTCAGGTCGCGCCTTACCACAAAAGTAGCGAAAACCTCGTTCTCGCAATGGGCGGCTACAACGTTGAGACAAAGAAAGTTGATCTTCACCTGCGCCACCTTTCAGATTACGCCGTAAGAGTAAGCGACAAAAAGTACACGGGACGTGGAGGCTGGTACGACGAAAGCCTTGACTGGGCTGTCCAAAGAGGCCTGCTTGACAAATATATAGTAAACGGGGAAATCAGTGCCGCCCAGGAGGTCTCCCGCGAAGACTTTATAGTGACTTTGCTTAAGTCCCTAGGCATCCAGCCCCTGAACTCTTACACGATCAACCAGTTCTCGGACGTTGGCGGAGAGAGCGCGAATTACATACGCACAGCCAGGCAGCTTGGAATCATCAGCGGCGTTGGCAACAACCTTTTCGCCCCGAATAGCGTCGCAAAGCGCGGAGAGCAGTTCCAGATCGTCTACAACCTGATCCAGGCAAACCTGACATCCTTTTCGATCCAGAACACCGGCAAAAGGATCTCCGATTTCAGAGACGCCGCCTCAGTTCCCCAATGGCTCAATCCCGCTTTGACTGAGCTGCTTAGGTTCGGAATTGTCCAAGGCGACGGGATGAACCTGAATGTCGGCGACAACTTTTCGATTGGCCAGATCAGCGTTGTCCTTAAAAAGATGGCCTCGCCTAAGGCCGCTGCGTAAGATTTTCCTAGCGAAAAGAGCCGCCCTTTTCGCAGGCCTCATGTGAAATCAAATTTCCTATGTAATCAAGGCTCGGGGAGGGCGCAAGCCCTCCCTGAGCCTTTTTTTGCCTTTTTTTCATTAAAGCTAATATTTTAAAGGACATCCCTGTAACAGCCCTCAACATAGCCAATCCTGCTTTTCTTATGCCCATTTGCTTTCCGTCCATTTGCTTGCGCATCCCCAAAATGCTATACTGCCTTTAGGTAATGCTCGAATCAACGCTCTTGAATCCAGGCTTGAATCCAACACTCCAGCCCTTCATTTCACAAAAGTCTGCGCCTGGCGCCACATCGCCATCACAAGGATTTGTTATGCTTAAAGCATATCCCAAAATTATATCCGAGGTGCCGGAAAAGTCCGGGTGTTTGCTCGCAGAAGCCCGAGCAAACTAGTTGAAGCATTCGCCAGGACTTTTCCGGCACCAATACGGAATTTTGGGATATGCACTAAGAAAACGTGCGTGAAAGAGGGAAGCATAATGCTTCCCTCTTTTGTTGCTTGAAACTTCGCAATAGCTGAATAGGCCAGAATCATTGACAGTTATATTTGGTTGTGATAAAGTGGCTGTGTTGGAAAGAGATGCTGTCTCGAATGCAAGTTGGTGGATATGCGCTCCGTTCGCAATTAAAGCAAAGGCAAGACAATCTCTTGTTAAAAACAAAGGGTGAAATACTGTTTGGAAATGCGCAAGCGCTCCCAAAATTGCCTACAGCAAGAAAAAGCCTGCTTGAGTGAGAAGCGCAACCCCTTTCACTCACTGGCGCGCAAATTCCAACATGCCTTGAACCATGGGCAAATATGAATATGGAGGATGGATCTCAATGAAAGCTAAAATCGGTTCGCTCTTGTTTGCGCTCATGCTGGCAGTGAGCATGATTCCGGCTAAAACCGCTCTCAGCGCCGTCACAGCTTCCCCAACGTCGTCAAAGGTGCTGGTAGGCGCGAATGTCTATGAGTTCGACGCCTATAACATCGACGGGTTTAATTATTTCAAGCTCAGAGACCTTGCCTTTGTGCTCAACGAAACGCCTAAGCGCTTTTCAGTTGACTGGGACGCCTCGAAAAAGGCGATAACATTAAACCGAGACAGTGACTACACATCAACAGGCGATGAAATGGCGCCAAAGGGCGCTGGCAATAAAACAGCGGCGGCTTCAAGCGATTCCGTATACCTGGGCGACAAAAAGCTTGAAATGGAAGCGTACAACATAGACGGCTACAACTATTACAAGCTCCGCGATCTTGGAGACAGCTCAGCCTTGAACTTTGCGGTAGAGTTTTATGTGGATACAAACAGCATAACCATTTTCACAACCGAAAACTCTGAATATTCCATGTACGCGGGAAAAGCAGGCGTCCTAAAAAATGACGCCAAGCTGGAAAATCCATATGTAATCACCAAAGACGGTGATGGCAAGGATATTGTACAGAAATACGACAGCCTCGATTTTGATGTCCGCAAAAACGATGTGGTCATTTTTGCGAAAGACGAGAACGGCAAGAGCAGGGTTATGGTCGCATTTAGTGAGGCCCCCAAGATGAGAGGGTACCTGAATCCGCAAGACATCAGCTTTACCGCCGAAGACATCGCAAAGGCTAACCAGTGCGTATTGCGTGACTCTATGAAAACTTATGACGCAAGCGGAAAAGAAGCTGGGAATGCGCCTAATGGCATTGGCAACATACTCGAGCGCAAAGACGGCAAAATTTTGGTGCAAACCCATGGCGGCAATGATGGCGTTTGGATATCGGAGAAAGATTTGAAATTTGACTTTGAGACTGTTATTGTTGACATCAAGTAGCATATTGTTGGCATCAAGTAGCATATAGCAAATTCAGATAAACCTTATTCCAAATT
>JAISWZ010000652.1 GCA_031270945.1 Clostridiales bacterium
AAATATGTAGAGAGCCATATCCAGTATATACGGGTTCGGTCAAAAGCGCAAGAGTTCAAATCTAGATTGGAGGTTTAGAATAATAACATAATGAGCTGAATTCAAGCCATTTGACCGAAGGCGATCCCGCCGGACGGGCTAAAAAAACGACGAAATTTGCTGGGGGCGGGTGTACAAGATGCACAAAAAAGATCCGACCAAAAGGCTTGCTTGCAGCGTGGCGAGTGCATGCATGGGGAGGCAGACATGGCTTCAAAATGATTGCTGTTATGAGGAATGTTGATAAATGGCTTAGAACAAGGGTTTTCTGAGCCTTGAACAAAAGTGCGACAGGAATGCCGCTAATCCGGCATTTGACCAAAATGTTCGGAGCGGACATGAACGCAGCTCCAATGGTTCCATTTGGAGAGTGAGGGAAATATGATAACGGGAAGAAACAAACAGCAAGCATAGAATACATTGCCAAAATCATTTTGGAAAAGCCCGAGAATACAGCGTTTGTCCAGTGGCGTTATCACATATACTGGAAATGCGATCAGACGTTTTGTGCATTATCACAAATACGCCTGGGAAGGAACACGTGTTAATTGTGAGAAAGTCACACTTATTTGAAGATGTGGCAAAAGAATCTTTTTAAAAGTCACAAAATTTTGTTGACAAAGATTATAGAGGGTGTTATTATGGAGGAAAGCAAAGAGGGTCGGCTGGGAAGCTCTGAAAAAGGATTCCAGCCCCGCCTGGGATTATATTTGAAGGGTGTTTGAATAAATGAAAATGGAATATGTTAACAAGCTTTTTAACATGGATGGAAAGAAGGCTGTTATCACAGGCGGCAACTCTGGCATCGGCAAAGGGATTGCCCGGTCGCTCGCGTCTTTGGGAGCTGACATAACGTTTGTCGGGCGGCATAGGGGATCCATTCAAGAAACAGAGAAGGAGCTTGCGGATCTGGGGGTTTCGGCAAAGGGATATGTCGTTGACGTCTCCAGCCGCGAAGAAGTGGACAAGTTCTTTGACACCTGCTTTGCTGAAAATGGGCGCCTTGACATCTGCGTCATTAACGCTTCAGTGGAATACGACAAGCGCTTGCTTGACGCCACTGAAGAAGAGGCAGACAAGATGTTCCGGGTAAACATGAAAGGCGCTTTGTTTTTCCTGCAGAGAGCCTCAGAAGCCATGAAGGCGCAAAAGGGCGGCAACATAGTCATCATCTCTTCAGTGAACGGATTGTGGCCAAACCCGCCCCAGGCTTTCTACTCGGCTACAAAAGCCGCCCAGCTCGCAATGATGGAGTGCGCGGCGGCGGATTTGAGAAAGTTTAACATACGGGTAAACGCCATCGCTCCTGGCGCGGTCATGACAAGCATCGGCCAAAACGGAGCGGACAGGCACAGCGGGTCCGAAGAGATTGACGCGTCCCTAATCCCGGATCCTGTTATAGCCCCAGCGCTCGTGCCGCTTGACCGGGTAGGGCTGCCAGAAGACATCGGGGACGCCTGCGCATGCCTAGTCTCTGACGCGTTCCGTTACATGACAGGCGCTGTTGTGGCTGTTGATGGCGGGATACTGCTCAGGCTTGTCTAAAACTGGCGAAACGTTTCGGCGATTCATGGCATGCCCCAGAAGAAAAAGCTAATGCTTGCGCTCTTAAATTCGGAGTGTGCCTCAAACCTAATCATGGCAGCGAACCATGCTCTAGACGTTCGCTGTCAGCCAAAGGAGAGCAAACATGTTTTTCAGCACAAGGGAAGAAGTGGAGTATCTCACGCCCAACTGGAAGGGTGAGCGAAGCGATGACGGAAGGCCAAGGGTTCCTGACTCTTTGCTTGACCGCATGAGGGAGCTTACCCTTGAAGAGGTATGGGTTTATTGCTGGGCCAGAAACTTCGAGTTCTTGGTTGAAAGAGACTTGAAGACGACCCATCCCACGACCAGGAAGCTGGTTGGGCGGGCGCTTACGATAACATGCGTCCCGTTCAGGGAAGATCTGCACCAGATCTGCAAGGCGGAAGCGGCCGCGTTCGGGTTCAAGAACCCCTACTACAACCACTGCGCGGTAGACAGGCTGGTCGAAGGAGACGTCATGGTCGTCAACTTCTTCGACAAGATAGCCTATGGCACATTCTTTGGAGGGAACCTCTCAACGGCTGTGGCAAACAAGACAAAAAACGGCGGCGCCGTGATTTGGGGCGGCATACGGGACCTGGATCAGGTGAAGCAGATCCCCAACATCCAGATCTACTACCGTGGCAGCCATCCCACGCCTATCAGGGACTACGTTATGACAGGGTACAACCGCCCCTGCCAAGTAGGCGAGGCGGTCTGCATGCCAGGAGACGTGGTCTTCGGCGGAAGCGGCGGAGTTGTCTTTGTGCCGGCGCACATGGCCGAGGACACTGTCCAGTCAGCCGAGAAGTACCACATTATGGACAAGTTCAGCTTCACCAGGCTCAAAGAGCACAAGTACGAAGCCTCTCAGATTGACAACGCCTGGACCAAAGACATGTGGGACGACTTCCTGGGCTGGTTCAGGAATGAGCCTGAAATGGAAAAATATCAATATCTGGACTACATTACGGATATGGAGAACCAGCTAAACGGAATCCAGCCAATAAGGAATCGAGGGCTGGAAGGGCTGCTTTACAAGCCTTAGAAAATAAAAAAAAAATAAAAATATAAAATAAATAAAATAAAATAAAATAAAATAAATAAAATAAATAAAAAAATTTGCGGCGCAACGTCATAACCAGATGTGCGTTATTCGCAAAACAAGCAATCAGCCGGAAAGAAAAAATAAAAAGAAAAAATAAAATTTAAAACCAAAAAACCAAATCCGGTTTGCATTGACTGGGGGGATGGGCCGCATGCGAACCAAGAAGATCAACGCGAGCAGACTTAGGATGACGCTCCTTGCCTTGCCGTTTGTGATATACATCATAGCGTTTTCCTATGTGCCGATACATGGATGGATTTACGCTTTCTTTGACTATCGGCCCGCGCTCCCGCTTTTCAAGAACGAGTTTGTGGGCTTAATGAACTTCCGCCACATATTCGAGGACTTTCGCAACATCGGAAGGGTCTTGAAAAACACCCTCATATTTTTCGGGCTGGACATACTCACGTCGTTCATACCAGTGCTTCTGGCGATAATGCTCTCTGAAGTGAAGTCGCGGAAGTTTAAGAAGCTGGTGCAGACTACAACAACGCTTCCCTACTTTGTCAGCTGGATAATCATATACTCCTTCGTCTTCAACCTGTTCTCCTTTGGCGGGCTGATAAACGAGGTGCTTCTAAAGCTCAACCTAATAAAGGAGCCCACCTCCATAATGATGAACCTGGAAGCGGTGTACCCGTTCCAGACTTTCCTCAGGCTTTGGAAGGGTTCCGGATGGAACGCGATCATATACTTGGCCGCCATATCAGGTATAGACTCTGAGCTCTACGACGCCGCAAGCGTCGACGGCGCGGGCCGGTTCATGAAGATAGCGCACATAACGCTTCCAGGCGTCGCGCCTACATATTTTGTCCTTCTTCTCCTGTCGATCAGCAACATGCTTTCATCAGGCCTGGATCAATACCTGGTGTTCTACAACGGCTTTGTCGCGCCTAGGATAGAGGTTCTGGACTACTACGTGTACAAGATCGGGCTTATGACAAACGACTACTCATACTCAATCGCTGTGGGGATAACGAAGACCTTCATAAGCCTGTTTTTGCTGTTCTCGGCAAACGCCATGGCCAAGAAGTTCCGGGGAGAGTCGATGTTTTAGGGATTTAAGACTTGTTGCCAGACTTGTATACTAGTTTTGCGGATGAGGCATGAGGCATCATCGCGAGAATATTTGTAAAGCATTCGTCTTTTGCTAAAAGCAAAAAAACAAAAAATCTTTGCCCTCAAGCGCTTCGCTTGCTGGGCAGACCAGGCGTCTTGGCGCGAAAGCGGGGTTATGAGCGTGGCTCACGGCAAGCGTTCAATCGGAGATCGCGCGTTCGGCATCGTGAATGGCGCTATCCTGTTTCTGCTCATGGTAATATGCATTTACCCGTTCTATTACATTTTCATCTACTCCATAAGCGATGCCAACGCAGCCGCTGCCGGCTTGGGCGTGGCGCTGATGCCAGTGAAGATGACATTGAGGAATTACCAGGAAGTCTTCAAAATGGAGGGCATGGGCAAGGCAGCTATGGTTTCGGCGTTGAGAACTGTGATAGGAACGGTTGGAACGGTCGCATGCAGCGGGTTTTTCGCCTACCTGGTGACAAAGCCCTTGTACTTCAAGAAAACGATCTACAGGCTGACAATAGCGACAATGTACTTTTCCTCAGGCCTTGTGCCCTGGTACTTGACGATGCGCATGTACCATCTGTACAACAACTTCTTTGTCTATTTCGTTCCGGGCCTCATTAGCGCCTACTACATCATCCTGATCAAGACCTTTATCGAGCAGCTCCCAGCTTCCCTGGAAGAGTCAGCCATGCTTGACGGAGCGGGATCTGTCACCATTTTCACAAAGATCATATTTCCCTTGAGCATGCCCATTATCGCAACAATCGCCATCTTTTCCGCAGTGGGCCAATGGAACACGTGGTTTGACAACTACATTCTTGTTCAGAACAAGGAGCTGACTACCCTTCAGCTGAAGCTGTACACCCTGCTGAAGAACTCCTCCCAGCTGGCTGAGCAGGCGAACCAGACAGGCGCAAACGGAGGCGTAATGAGCCACACCGAAGACCTGATAACCCCTATGGCTATCCGCATGACTGTCACAATGGTTGTGACTCTGCCGATTTTGTTTGTCTATCCGTTCATGCAGAGGTACTTTGTCAAGGGGATCATGATGGGCGCGATAAAGGGGTAGAAAAGGCTTGGTGCAAGGATTTGACTTATAATTTACGAATTTATTAATAATCGTATGATAATCAAATTTATATGTGTCATGAGAAACGAACTTAAGCCGATCAAGATTTGAAGCAAAAAAACTGCGGCTTGATCAAAAAAACAAAAAACAAAAAAACAAAAAACAAAAAAACAAAAAAGACCAAAACCAACCGTGAATACCGCAAGCAAGCCGTTTCTGGCACCCTTATATATCAGATCAGCGAGCGAAGCTCGCGCGTAGCAGGAGCGCTTTGCGCTCCTGGAGCTGCCCTTGTGGGCAAAAATATAAAGGAGGTTTTTCGATGAAACAGAGTTTTGCGAATCGCTTCAAGTGGTTTGCGCGTTTGGCAGCGCTTGTGATGGTTCTGCCTCTGCTGGCGTCTGGCTGCAAAGGCTCAGCGGCGCCGCAGGCGACAAACGCGCCAGTGGCGCAGGCGTCACAGGTGCCAGCCGCCGACCCGGCAGCGCCAGCTGCGACAGACGGGTTTGACGAGAACGGATACTGGACAGGGGAAGTTGTAAAGCTTACCATGCTTACCGCCGCTGGAGGCGGGTACATCATGAATGACCGCAGGGAGACGCGAGTCCACCAGGAGCTCTTAAAGAAGACTGGCGTTGACATGGTATGGGAAGACGCGACAAGCGACAAGTTTAACATGCTTATGGCAAGCGGAGATCTTCCGGACATGGTTCAGACAGGCATAACAATTGACAAGGACAAAGAGGCTCTTTTCAAGTCCGGCCAGGTTCTGCCGCTGAGCGATCTGATAGAGAAGTACGCGCCTGACATGGTTCGTGATCTTGCGGTTCCGCTGGAGATAACAAGGAAAAGCCTTGGCCTTGGAGACGGAGAGATCTACCAGATACCTATCATGATAGGCGAGGTTGAGCGCGAGGATTATCCGCTGTACATCCGCTGGGACTGGTACAAGGAGATAGGCGCGCCTGAGTTTACCACATGGAGAGAGTATTTGGACATCCTGAAGCAGATAGTTGAAAGGCATCCGACAACTGACGACGGAAAGAAAGTGTTTGGGCTTGGCGGCTGGGTCAACTGGGGAGTAGGCTGGTGGACATTCGCGCCAAACATGGGATCCCTTCCAGGCTGGGGCGGCTTTGGCCCATCTAGCGCCAGCTATGTGAACTACGGGGACAACAGCATGATCATGGCGTGGGACGAAAGAAACCCGGAGTTCATGCAGGTTGAAGTGGCAAACATCGCAAGCAGGCTGGGAATATATGATCCAGACACCATGATTCAGAGCAACGAGGATTTTAACGCGAAACGCAATGCTGGCCAATATGTAAGCTTATTTGGAACCTGGGTCATCCGCCAGTTCAACTCTGACCACGCGGCAGAGGGCATTGGCTATGTTCCAGCCATACCTACAGGCGGAAACTATTACGTGGCAGGGCATCAGAAAAACGACGCTGGAGCGCTCAGCATAATCGTTTCGAAAAACTGCAAGGATCCAGCCGCCGCAATGCGCTGGCTCAACTACGTCTGCTCCTATGAGGGCAACGAGATGCTCTACAACGGAGTTGAGGGCATTGACTGGGTTATAAATGACAGCGGAAAGCCTGAGCTTACTGAGAAATTTATCGCTGACAGGGAAGCTGGAGTAGGCGGAGACGTGACAGGAATAGGATTCAACAACTTTTATTCAGCGTTCCAGAGGACTGCGATAGACCCCAATCTCGGCATGCCTACCAGATGGATCGAGGATCCAGTGGTCTCGTCCCAGATAAGGACAGCTCTTGAAAAGGACTATTGCGACTACTACAACGTGCTTTCAGTGAACGACAGGTTTGAGAAGGCGTTTGAAAGCGGAGACATAAAGAGCATGAGAGACTGGAACGTGACAGCCAGCGTTTTCGCCCTTCTGCCTCCGACAGACATAGCAAGAACCGCTTCAGAGTTGGGAGATCTCAAAGTCCAGTGGTGGAACAAGATGTACCTGGCAAAAGATGACGCTGAGCTGGAGGCGCTAAAGCAGGCCGCGATTGAGGACTACAAGAAGCTGGACTTGGCGGCGCTTGAAGCTTTCTGCAAGGAGTCATGGGAAACGGCGCAAGCGGCCACTGTGATAGATTAGTTTTATTGCAATTAAAAGCATGATAAAATGGTTTAGGGCATAAGAAGAATTGGTCTTTGAGAGACTTTTCCGGCCCTATGCCCTAAACAATCCTTATAGTTATGAATACAGCCGCCGCCAGCCCGTTGGGCTGGCAGCGGCTATTGCTGAAAAGGTGATAATTGGATGAAAATCAAAGAAGCCCTGCAAGCCCATGAAGAAGACATTATTAAAGGCATCCAGCGCCTGGTTAGGATCAAGAGCGTAAGAGAGGCACCGCTTCCAGGGGCGCCATTCGGCAAGGGATGCGCTGACGCTTTGATGGAAGCCATGGAAATGGGGCGCGAGCTGGGCCTTAGAGTGAAGAACGTGGATAATTACGCAGGGCATATCGAGATCGGAAGCGGAGACGAGATAGTTGGAGTGCTTAACCACTTGGACGTAGTGGCTGAAGGCACTGGATGGGATTCGGACATCCCGCCCTACGAAGCAGTCTACAAGGATGATTGCATATTTGGAAGAGGAACCTACGACAACAAGGGTCCTGCTGTTGTATCTCTGTATTGCCTGAAAGTGATAGATGATCTGGGAATACCGCTAAAACGGCGGGTTCGCCTGATCTTGGGGACAGATGAGGAAACTGACTGGGAGGATATGGCTTACTACTTTGAGCGAGAGCCGATCCCAAACCTGGGATTTTCCCCTGACATGGCCTATCCCATTTGCAACTGGGAAAAAGGGATGCTGACGCTCCGCGTGGACGCCAATAAATTTGAGCCAGGAGCAATTGTTAGCGTCAACGGAGGAATCGCCAGAAACTCAACCCCGGACTCTTGTGTTGCCGTTGTTGACCTGTCAAGGGTTGAGGATTCCGATGGCCTTTTGGCCAGGATCGATTCACTTGGAGGAGCTGTAAAATCCAGGGACGGAGACATAATCACAATATTTAGGGCCGGCAAGGCCTCTCACGGATCCGCCCCAGAGAACGGAGACAACGCGGTAGCCCACATGCTTGAGATCCTTGAGCCACTTTACTTGGGCAAGGATGACAGCAGAAGCCGTTTCCTGAGCTTCGCCAGGCAAAAGGTCGGGTATGAGACAGACGGCTTGTCGCTGGGGGTAAAGATGGAAGATGAGCCGTCAGGAAAGCTTACGGTAAACATGGGGCTTTTCCGGCTTGATGATAAAGGCGCATACCTGACTCTTGACATGCGGTTTCCAGTGACCAAGTCCAGGGAAGACCTTACTTGCGCAATACATCCTTTGGTTAAGTCCTGCGGCCTTGAAGTGTCCCAAGCCACGTACAAGGCACCTCTCTACGTTCCGCCGGATTCGCCGCTGATAGCAGCCCTTTCCAGGGCCTACGAGCGGATCACTGGAGTCAAGCCCGGGCTATTCGGAATGGGCGGGGGCACTTACGCCAGGGTTCTGAAAAACAACGGAGTGGCCTTCGGTCCTGGCGGATATCCAGGCGAGCCGTTAATACCTCCGGAAAAGCTCCGAAAAGGCTCGACCCACTCTTTCAACGAATTCTGCGTGATCCCAGATTTCATGAAACACGCCAGGCTGTGCGCGGAAGCGATAATAGAGCTGGCCAATTGCTAGGGAAGCGGTGATTTGGGGTTT
>JAISWZ010000667.1 GCA_031270945.1 Clostridiales bacterium
TGGCTAGCGAGATCATCTCTAAGAACGGCAAAGCCATAGCTGTCCAGGCGGACGTCACAAAGCCTGAGGACTGCAAGAAAATATCAGAGGCGGCTATTGCCGAGTTTGGCCAGATAGACATTCTGGTAAACAACGCTGGCATCGCTGACAAGCATAGGCCAATCGACGAATGCTCCCTTGAGTGGTGGGACGAGGTTGTGCTGACTGACCAGACCTCTGTCTACATGGTTTCAAGGGAAGCGCTGAAATTTATGATCCCTGCCGGGAAAGGCTCGATTGTCAATGTCTCGTCTATCGGAGGCGTCTTTGGATCCGCTGGCATCTCATATTCCGCCGCGAAAAGCGCTCTTCTGGGAATGACAAAGAACATCGCGATCCAATTCGCGGGAAAAGGGATCCGGTGCAACGCGGTTTGTCCGGGGCCTACCCCAACAGAGCTCAACACCCCGGAGAAGATGAAAGAGTTTAACATGGTTTTCGCTGACCAGTGCGCGAAGCACATGAACTTGGAGCTCCCGGTTACCAAGGTGCGGGATCAGGCAAACGCGATCCTGTTTTTCGCCTCGGATGAGTCAAAAGGCGTAACTGGGCAGGTTCTTGTTGTGGACAACGGCATAACCCTGTAGATCTTTCCTGGGGGTGCTTTCCTTGGAAGCGTTCACGAGTTCACAGATAGCAATGCTTTCAGTTCTTGCAAAGGCCAGGTCGCTTCAGGAGATAGCTGACGCTGCAGTGGATCTTTTAGGGAACCCGGTCTTTTTCACAGACATGTCCCATACAATTCTGGCCTACACCAGATCTGTGGAGATTGAAGACAAGATTTGGAAAGACACTGTCATTAACGGAAGCCTGGATCGAAACATCTGCAGGCAGAACCTGGAGATCGAGCGAAACCATGTGGATTCAAGAAAAACCGGGCTTCCAGTCCTAGCTCATGACGCCAGCATGCCTCACCAAAGGTTGATAAAGCTGATGATGGATGAGGACAAGCCGATAGGCGTCTTGATCTCCCCAGCCATCTTGAAGCCAATTTGTGAGCAAGACATTGAGATCCTTGAGCTGATTTCTTCCTTTGCTATTTCCTGCTCTCAAAAAGAGAGGTTTGCGTTTCTGGCAAACCGGAAGTCTGTCTCAAACATCCTGATCCAGCTTCTGGACGGGGCGCAGATGAGCCATGAGTTTATCTCGAAAAGGCTGGACATACTGGACTGGAAGCCTCTTAAATATCAGTACGTGGTAGCGCTCTGGCGCAACGAGGAGATTGTAGACAAGACCAGAGTAGGCCCCATAATCGAAAGGCTTTCTGAGTTTCCGCACTGCAGGGCTGTCCTTTATGACAACTCCATTGTTTTCGTCTACACATCCAAAAACCCGGTTTCGAACTTCTCAGAAAACATCCAGCTGGATGAGCTTGCGCAAAAATGGGGCCTTTCCGCTGGAGTGAGCCAGTGCTTCTCCGGCCTTGAAAAGCTGAAAGCCTACTACGGGCAGGCGGTTGCGGCATACCGCCTGGGGCGGCTGTTGCGCAAGCCAGGCAATTTTCTGCTCTACGACACCATATCCGCTTACCACATGCTGGAGATGCTCTCTGGTTCCGTTTCCCTTCGCATGTTCTGCCACAGAAAGGTGCTTGACCTGGAAGCCCATGACTCGGGTGACGCAAAGCTGGTTCCAACACTTCACGCCTACCTCGAAAACACCAAGTCCATGGCGAAAACAGCGGCCCAGCTATTTCTCCACAGAAACACTGTCCGCTACAGGATCAACAAGTGCATGGAAGTGATGGAGTCCGACTTCAGCGATTCCAACGAAACCTTCGCGTTTATCCTCTCCCTTCGCATACTGGAGTACGAGAGAAGAGTCTCAGGCCAGAGCGAGGGTGAAGCGGCAGGTCAACAGATGTGATCTTTGGACCATGAAGCGTGGTTCATAATGCTTATAGTTTTGCCTGTTTACGCAAAGGCTTTGTGCGTTTCGCACAAAGCCTTTGCTATTTTTGTCTACCAGGCATAATGACTATGCTGTGCTCCTGATTTAAAATGGTCTTAGTAAGACAATTATGGCTTTTTGGAATAGGTGCTTGAGATGCCTGATTCTGTAGCAAGAACACCATAAGGCCAACGGGGCAGACAACCCTTGCGTTTAAGCCATTTTCGTTTTCTTGGCGATGATAGTTCGGAAGGCTCTTACCATAAGGAGTGATTGGCATGTACCAGATCAAGGACACCTGCGTAGGTTGCCACAACTGCGCGATGGAGTGCCCAACTGGCGCAATAAGCTTCAAAGGCCTGAAATATTGGATAGACGAAACGAAGTGCGTGGAATGCGGGCTTTGCGCAAAGGTATGCCATACGTGCTCAGCGGTTGAGGTAAAGCCCGAAACAAGCGAATCCCACCCAAGACTAATCAAGGACTGCGATGTCGTTGTGGCTGGAGGAGGGTCTGGATTGATTGCGGCTGTACGCGCCGCGCAAAACGGAAAAGGCAAGACAAAAGTTATCCTTCTCGAAAAGATGCCCAGACTGGGCGGAAACACTGATTACGCGCACATGTTTTTCCCGGTCTACTCAAGGCTTCATGCGGAGGCAGGGCTTGCGGATCTGCGGGAAGAGGCGGTTCTGGAGTATGTCAAGAGATCTGGCGGAATCATCGATCCTGGCATATCGAGAGCCTGTGTGTATGGCTGCGGCGATTTCCTTGATTGGCTTCTGGAGTTTCCCGAAGTCAGAGATGCCTTTGAGATTCACGCAATGGGCGATGTAGCGGCATTTGGCCCGGTTTACAGCAGCGGCGTTCTGCACTTCCCGAAGAGGCTTCACGAAAACCTCCTGTGCCGGGATCAGGCGATAGG
>JAISWZ010000725.1 GCA_031270945.1 Clostridiales bacterium
TAGAGTTGCTTCCAAGCGCTATTATCAGCGCTAGGACTGCGGAGACTATCCGCTTTAAATGCATGTGAGGCAAGTTAGTCATCCTTTCTGGGTAGATACGGCTGGCATTAGTTTGGTGAAGCGTTGCATTGCGTGTTTCCTTGAATAGGTCGTGAGTGGAGAACCAGGCAACCTCCTTTCTAGGCGTTGATAAGCGCCGATGGTCTAGAAACAAGAAGCAAGCGGATTTACAGATTAAACATGATGACTGAGCCTGGCGACGCTTGTTTCTTGCCTTGCGCATTTCCCTTGAAAAGTCAGGGGCAGGGCGCGTCTTGCAGCTTGATAAACTTTGTAGCAGTGAGGCGTTCAGGCATTTCAGAGCATATCCCAAATGATATCCGAGGTCAATACGGAATTTTAGGATATGCACTAAGATGCTCTTATTGCTAAACTACCTATAATAATAGTACTTGAAAAGAGAACTGTATTTAAATTTTTTTGATTTTTTGTGGGCACTTTATTGATTGTTTATAAAAGTGGCGCAGTTGATAGCGATTGCCAGGAGAATGGTTTGAAATCCCTTGTTTGCAACAAAAAATCGACCTCCGAGATTAGATGCGAAAGCATCGCAATCAAGAAGGCCGATTTTTTAGTTAACCGAGCGGGATGTAGATCAATTCTTGGCTTTCGAGTTGCCCAATGTTTTTGGTGAAAGATTTTTCTTAAGCGACTTTGTTTTTATGCTTGGAGTCTTTTCTTTTGCCTTGCCATCAGGATCAAAATTCATTGGATATAGCATGGAGAACACTTTTGCAACCAATTCATCCAGGGTGCATTCGCCAAGCTCAGTGATAAAATCGTGCACACTTCTCCTTTGATTGTCCTGAAGCGGGTACGCGCTGATAATGAGATACTCAGCAATCCGCTTAATCATCAGCAGGTTGGCGGATCCGCCTTCAAAGGTCAGCTTGCTGAAGTCATCCCTGAATAGACTATCATTGCGAAAATAGGCATTTTCAATGCCCCGGTGGTTTTGAATAACCTTCTCGGCAATGGATATGTCATCTGAACCAGTAAAATATATGCGGTTTTCGGTTTTCGGGCAAGCGCCGAACTCGTCCGAGAAAAACGCGCTGTGGCACAGCACCACGCTTTGCAGCCCAATCCAGCGCTCGCCGCGCATGCCGACCTGGCTGAACTCAGGAAACCTTGCCAAGTCAGTCGACATCACGTAAGTCCGGGTCCATACCCCTCCGTGGCTTAGCTCCACTGTTCGCCTGGCTGAAAGCTTTTTTCCCTGGTAGTTGAACTCGATTAGCTCAAAAGGACTCGTGGGGTTTGGAAACCTAAGATTATTCATCTCTTGCGCTGCATATGCCCAGGCTGAGAGGCAGGGGCTAGAAGTGCCGCGAAAATGGCTGCGGATCGCTTCACTCATGGTTTCTGTCACACTGTCAAAGAAGTCGCTGACCTTATAGTATACTGCGCCAGCGTTGCCTTTCGCGTTGAATACGGGGATGGCGCCGACGTCATGGACAGCCATGGACAGGCGGCGTGTGCAGCTGAAGGCGTCTGCGGAAACGATGGAGTCTTTCAGTCTTCCTGACAAGCACGGCCATTTGAAAAGCTCGATGATTCCCGCAATCTCGGAGATTTTCTTGTTTACGCAGATCTGGGCCCCGAAGCACCCTTCCCTAGCGTACCATAACCCCATGGTCATTATTTCCCCGTACTCAACGTCGCTCGACTTCTTGCTATCAACCGCAATATGCCGCAAGTCTTTGCTTGTCCAGCCAAGCCGCTCATAGCCTTGACTCAGCTGCATGCCTATGAAGCTGATCGCGGCCTGGTAAACCCTGTCCATGCCCAAGCTAACGTCCGAGAACATGCATCTGAGCGCGTGGATGCTTGGAGGCTCTATGAATCCGAGGTGATCCCTCAGCCAGGGGAAATTGTTCTTGCAGAAATCCGCGATGCTGTCTAACTGCATGTGCCCTTGCATCATTCCCAGTACAGCAGCGAGAGCGAGGTTCGCATAGGTGTGTTTAACAGCGACCTGGCTGCGGCTGTCGCTGACTGCTCCATCGATGATGCCGTACAAGGATTTGAGCTCTGCCATGCCGGTTCCGTCTTTTGGATTGTACTTGCCGAGATCGTGCGCATGCTCGGCGAATCTTATGTATTCACACTTCACTGGTGTGGTTCTGACACCTTCCATCGCAAGCTGGAGCTGCTCCTCGGTAACAGTGTCAACCCAATGCTGCGCTAGTTCTATCGCTATATCACTGAACTTGTCACGCCTGCCATTTGAACCGTATTTTCTTGCAACTGCTTTATCCATGGCAAAACTCCCTTCACACTTCTGGCTCTAGTAGGTTTGTACAGTTATTCTATATTATGTGATTGAAAAGGGCGAAAAAGCAAGCATTTTATTTCGACAAACGGAGAGAAACCAAAGTATAGCTAAGACATGCGTTTTTTTAATTGCACATAATGCTTGGATTATTTTATACAAACGCGGAGGGAAGCTCGTAAAGCGAAAGCTCTACACGCATTGCAAACACCGATCACGAAAAGCGGTCATTGCAAGTCGCATCCCCGCGCAAAGCAGTACTCGATTTAAATTACAGTATGCTTAACATACTATGTTATAATGCGAGGAATCAAGATTTGCATTTTTGCATCGAGAGAGCGCTCGGCAAGAATTCTGCTATAGCCAAAGCAGGGCTTCTGGACAATCCTCTGATCCTTGAGCAAAGTCTTTCTTGTGAGCTTATTGCCAGCAACTTCAATCAGTTCACCGCACCGCTTTCAACAGTAGGTTATGATGGCAACTTTTTGGGTTACAGCGATGGAAGCTGTGATTGGCCGGAGAAGCAGTCTTAAACCCAAAGAGCTTATATTGCTCAAGAGCATTTTCTAAGTTCGACGCACCGCTTCTCATAGGATGTTTATCGTGGCAAATTTAAGATTTCCGCGATGTATTCAACATTTGTCCAATGGAGAAGGAGCAAACCCAAAGAGCTTATATTGCTCAAGGGCGTTTTCTCAGTTTGGTCGCGCCGCTTTCAACAGGATGTTTATCATGGCAAATTTAGGATTGGCGTGACGTATTCAGTATTTTACCAGAGAAGCAGTAGTAAACCTAAAGAGCTAACACTGCTTAAAGGCGTAAAGGCGTTTTCTCAGTTAGCTCGCACCGCTATCAACAGGATGATTATAATGGCAAATTTAAGATTACAGCGATGTGCAGAGTGCTTGGCCGACAAAGCAGTAGCAAACATAAAAGACTTACATTGCTTAAAAGCATTTCTCCAGTTTGGTCGCGCCGCTTTCAACAGGATGTTTGTCATGGCAAATTTGGGATTACAGCGATGTACGCAGCATTTGGCCCGGCGAAGCAGTAGTAAACCTAAAGAGATAACACTGCTTAAAGGCGTAAAGGCATTTTATGAGTTTGTCCGACTCAGCAATAGCAAACCTGAAAAGCTTATGATGCTTAAAGGCGTTTTCCAAGTTTGCTCGCATGAGGTAAGGTTACAAAAGGTTGCAAAGCTGAGGGGTGGTGAGGACAGATAAATGGCTCAGGGCGGATATATAGCGTAGGACGGATATATGGCGGAGGATGGATATTTAGCATGGGACGGATATTTAACGGAGGACGGATAAATAGCGGAGGCGGATAAATGGATCGGGACGGATAAATGGCTCAGGACGGTTGCAAAGCAGAGAGTTTGCTCAGTTCGCCCGCACCGCTTTTCACAGAATGTCTATTTTGGACGGCTACAAAGCAGAGGGGCGGTTACAAACGGTTAAAAAGCTGAGGGCGGTTAAAAAGCTGAGTGCAGTTAAAAAGCTGAAGGCGGTTAAAAAGCTGAGGGAGGTTAAAAAGCTAAGGGAGGTTAAAAAGCTGAGGGAGGTTAAAAAGCTGAGGGGGGTTAAAAAGCTGAGGGCAGTTAAAAAGCTGAGGGATAGTTGCAAAGCTGAGAGACGATTTCAAAAGGTTACAAACTCAAAGGGTTACAAAGCACGGATATATAGCGGAGGACAGATAAATGGCTCAGGACGGATATTTGGCGGGGGACGGATATTTAGGAGAGGATGGATATATGGCAGAGGGCGGATATATAGCGTAGGACGGATATTTAGCATAGGACGGATATACAGGAGAGGACGGATATTTAGCGGG
This sequence comes from Clostridiales bacterium, assembly GCA_031270945.1. GTDB lineage: Bacteria > Bacillota > Clostridia > Lachnospirales > WQUN01 > JAISWZ01. Next base: position 4,172 of record JAISWZ010000725.1, read on the forward strand.
GGACGGATATTTAGGAGAGGATGGATATATGGCATAGGACGGATATTTAGCAGAGGGCGGATATATAGCAGAGGGCGGATATATAGCGGAGTACGGTTACAAAGCGCAGAGTTTTCTCGGTTCGCCCGTACCGCTTTTCACAGGACGTCTATCCTGGACGTTACAAAGCGAGGGACGGATATTTGGCAAGGGACGGATATTTGGCGGGGGACGGATATTTAGGAGAGGATGGATATATGGCAGAGGACGGATGTATAGCGTAGGACGGATATTTAGCGTAGGACGGATATTTAGCGTAGGACGGATATACAGGAGAGGACGGATATTTAGCGGAGGATGGATATTTGGCGAGGGACGGATATTTAGGAGAGGATGGATATATGGCAGAGGGCGGATATATAGCGTAGGAAGGATATTTAGCGGAGGACGGATATATGGCGGAGGACGAATATTTGGGGAGGACGGATATATGGCGGAGGAGGGATAAATGGTTCATTACGTTTACAAAGCGGAGAGCTTGTTCAGTTCGCCCGCACCGCTATCAACAGGATTTTTATCTGGGCAACTTAAAGGTTACAGCGATGTACTGTTGGAGTACCCATCCGCTCCTAGCCCTTTGTCTATCGCACTGTATGCGTGAAACCCCTCAGCCACAACGGCGTTTGAATACTCTGCGGCTTTTTCCTCCTCCATCTCCAAGACAGATTCAGAGAGCAGCGCTTGCAGTTCTTATTCGCGTTGGCTCATGCATATTCCCCTTTTGGGTTGCGTTTTGCATTTAGATTTTTGCTTGCGATAAAACCAAGAAAACCAAAATCCAAAAATGAAAACCGGAAATTTAGCCTTAGGCTAAATTTCCGGTTTTTCGGTCGGCGTCTATTTAATTTGTGTTTTGGCTAGATAAAATTAAATTAATATATGTTTGATATGTTATACTGCAACACAGCCTCTTTCCAATGTCAGCTACCTGGAGGAGATTTTATGCTTTCTAAGTCGTTTCTATGATGCACAATTTTTTATAGCATTGCGATACATGATTACAGGTGATGTTCAGCCCTGTGCTTAGTGCATTATTCCAATTTTGATTTGGAACTTTAGCACTGGTTAGCTGAAGCAATTGGGAGGCAAGCTGAAATTTCCGGAGTTTGGGCTACTTCGCATACGACAAGCCCGCATTTTCAATGATCTTCCGTAAAGCAATCAGCTCATCATCCTTCTTATTCAGCTCATTCAGAGCTTCTTCATACAGTTCTTTAGGGATGTATCCAATTATTGTCAAGAACTTATCTTTTTCTTCTGGGCTCATGTCTAACTCCTCCTTAAAAAATTTCAAAACAAATTCCTTCTGAATAAACAGATGCATGTATGCTGATATCTCATCACAATCGTTCTTGCCTTCCAAAATGATATCTTGACATACCTTCTTGTCAGGTTCATCTTCAGCGTAAGCCCTGAGCCACATATTTTCTTCATAGCTCAGTCTTTTGCACATCACCAGCTGTATAAGGAGCCCGCATATTTCCAGCTGAACAATTCCCTGGTGAGTATTTTTTAACGTAAAATAGGAAGGCCTCTTTATCAAGTATCGCAAAAGTTTGACGGGGCGTCTAGTCAAAACGGCTGTAGCTGTTAGGTCTTCTAAATCGATTGATTCTATTGATGAATAAAGAAATGCTTCTGCAATGAGCTTTTTAAAAGATCTCTCAGTAAAGCTTTCCGATTGGCTCTTGATCTCTACGATGTTGTGGGAGCGAAATGCTTTGCAGATGTTGTAGTCGAGCTTCGCCCCATCCTTCGATATGATAATAGCGTCCGGCTTTAAAGGCTTGATTGTAAGGGGATGCTCCCTTTTGAATTCAAATTTCTTGCCATTTGGATATTTTTTAATTTCACGAATAAAGCCTGCATATATTGCTTCAGTGTGCCACTTAATCACTTGCGCAGCAGCCTTCTTTTTAAGGTCTTCTTCACTTCCAGGTATTGCCTCGGCCTGATCCTCAATACCGAACAGATCCTCAAGACCGTCCAGATCATCACGATCATCCATATCGTCTAGATCATCCAAATTATCTAGATCGTTTGGAACATTCTGCTTGCTCGATTCTTCCTGCTTGCTCAAATCTTCCTGCGGCAACTCCTGATTCTCACTCTTCATGTGTGCCCCTCATTCTGCTTGACTATAACGCAAGCACAATACTATGCAGGGGTTATGATTCAACCCCTATTATACAAAACTCATTGATGCACTTCAAGGGCAATCTTGTGATTGCAATGGTAAATCGAGGCCTAGGGTAAATTCAACCTGTTGATCTCATTATAGCAGATTGCCACGATGTGTCAATACTATCTGATTTCTTGTCCGCAAATATAAAAAGCGTCAATTTCAGCACTTTCAAGTTCATTTACACTTTTAAGCTCTCTGAAAACGATATATCCTCTAAGATCCATGGTAAATGGATCTCTAGCGTTTGTCATTTGGTTCTCCTGCTTAATCATGCATTTGCCACTCTCATCAATATCGCACTTAAGTTCAACGTAGCCGTCCGGCTGGTGCCCGCCTACTGAAGAGGCTTGACTGCGCAGCATGTATCGAGAATAAAGGCAAGAAGGAGAAGCGTCCGCTGGGGTTACCTACAATGTATGACAAAGCCATGCAGACGTTGCACGCAATCGAACTCGATCCGGTGGCGGAGGTGACCGCAGACAAGTGATCGTTTGAATTCCGTAAGGGCCGCTCATGTCACGGCACCATGCAACAAATATTCCTGTACACGGCGGCGAGCTGGAACTCCTGTTCATCGAGCGGAAGTGGGCGCAAGCCCTCCGACCTACTTTCCTCCCCGATTTTTTTCTCTACTTTATCACCACAATAGTAGCTTCAGAGAAAACGCTTTCTAATCGATAGCTCAAGCAAATATATTTATTGCCAATATCTTTGCCGACTAGATAAAATCCATGATTCTACAATCCTTCAGTTTGGAATATGCCATGTTCACGTATGCTTTTCTTTCGCAGCGCCGGTCAGGCGAATCTCGCTATAAAATGTTTTCACCCGCAAGCATGGAAGAAAATTCGACTTCATTTTACTTGGTTTGACAAAATCGGCCTAAAAATATTCTAACCCTTGTCCATAGGGTTGTCAAGCCATAAAATTTTATCATGTCGTTTTTTAAGTCCTAAATGTATGTTTTGAAAAAATTACTTTTAAATCAATATCATTTTTAATACGTATAACTCCGCATAAAATAGAAATAATTTATGAGATTATCTATAATAAAAAATAGCAACTAAACCAGACGAAAATTAATGTTCGGTCATTTCAAGTATGTATATCCTAGCAAAGTGATTAGTTGTCTGTTATAAATCGACAAATCTTGCTAATATGGCATTCAACTATCCATGCATTGTATCCTTTATTTCTATTTATTGGCCAGCCTCAACCAGGGGTGCCAGCGCCTGCTCAGCGCCTCAGCGCCCTCTTTCCAAATTTTTTAGCGTCATTTTTCACTCTTCAGCGTCCCATCTCCAGCCCCCTGCGTCTGCTCTCCGTTGCCCCAGTGCGCCTTCCTAGCTTCAATTATAGTTCCTCTCGTTCCCCTATGGCGTCCATAGACTTGGCGTTCGCCGCCTGGGATTTTCCTATTGCTTTAGCTATGAGCTTGTTGTACTCGACGATTTTCATCCTGCAAAACGTCATGTCAACACGCAACTGGGATTCCTCGTCATTCTGCTCATCCAGCAGAAGCTCCCGAACCTCCTCTCCTGATGTCCCATAAAAAAGCTTGGAGTGCAAGCTGTGTTTCCGAGCGTTCTAGTTTCCTTTCTGGCCGCCCTTGCTTCTTGGGTTCGCGTCGCTTGTTACAGGAGTCCAGTACCGCCTTTTCCAAGTGCGGACAGTCGATTCGGGTATCCCGTGTTTTCGGCAAAGCGCAAAACCTGTTTTTCCAGGTCCGCATGCCCTGCGCACCGCTTTCAACAGGATGCTCTAAGGGACAGTTGCAATGAGGGAGAGATGATTTAGAATTTTCTTATCGTTAGCGGAAGCGTCCCGACTGGGGTCTGAGGCGGGCAATGATAAGAAAATTCCACATTTGAGCGTTCGTCTGCACAACATGGAAAACCCTGCATAACTGGATGCAAAGTTGACGGAGAGCTTAAAAAACCGGCTAAGAGCATATCCCAAAATTATATCCGAGGCACCGGAAAAATCCGGGTGTTTGCTCGCAGAAGCCCGAGCAAACTAGTTGAAGCATTCGCCAGGATTTTTCCGGTGCCATTTATTAGGTAGATATAACCGCGCGCTACCTGCTCACACAAGCCGTCTCGGTTAACCCCCTGCCGACCCGTACGGACACCGCCAGGCGTATACGGCTCTCCATCATTTTATTACTTCGAGGCTTGGGCTTTTTCGAAGCATTCTGGGCATAAGGCTAGTGACTTTGTGTTTCTTTTCTTCATTATTACCTCAAATTTGTTTCTGTTGGCCAGGTTTTTCAAGGCTTTTATGTGGTGCATTTGTATATTGTCGCTTCTGCACCCACATACTTCGCATAGGCCTGCCTTCAGCCGCCCGGCTATCCGGTTGGGTTTTTCGTACTTGAGGTATTCTGCTACCACGTCTTCAACATCCCGGTTTATTTCTTTCTTCGTGAAGCCGTCATGGTAGAATTCACGCCGTTTCGTGCCTTCCTTGGTTTCGTAGTCAACGCCTATGATCCCATTGATGGCGAACTTTTTCATCACCTTGGTGACGGACATGTTGAACTTGACGGCTAGGGTTTTCAGCATACTGCTTTTCATGAATCTAAAGAAATGATGTAGCGTCGACACGTTTTCCGCGATCTGGTAGAAGTTGTAAAGGCCGGAGATCTCGGCGTTGAACTTTTCTATGATGCAACGCACGGTCTTGTTTACCAGCCTTCTGCGGCTTTGGGCTACCCACGTTTCCTTTTTGTCCTGGCCCATTGTTATGCTGATCGCTTCGTATTGCTTCAGCTTGTTGAGCCACTTTTCCTGGGGGACGTACAATTGCACCTTTCCTGTCCATGCCCTTTTGAGCACGCCGTTCTTGTCTCTTTTTGTGGCTTGGCTTCTGGACACTGTGATGTCAAATCCCAGGTAGCGGAACATTTTGCCGGAGTGTGTTATTTTTGTCTTTTCCTCAGACAGCGTCAGCTTGAGCGTTTCCGTTAGGAACTTTTTGATGGCTTGCTTGATTATCTCCGCTTCCCATTTTGATCCGATGATCCCCACAATAAAGTCATCGGCGTAGCGATTGTATTTTAGTCGCTTGAATATCAGGTCGAATGTCACGCCAGGTTGAGTGTTCAGGAGTTGTTTTTGCGCTAGCTTCAGCTTTTTGATCAGAGACTCGTGATCGCCTTTCTTGCTGGCCAGCTTTTTCTTGATCCTTGCGAGGCGTTGGCTTATGTTGTTGTATTGCGGATTTGACTTTCGGCGTGGTGCGGGCGTGTCAAACAGGTACCCTAGTTCTGCTATGAATGCGTCCAGCTCTGTCATGTATATGTTTGCCAGGATTGGGCTCACGCCTGATCCCTGTGGGGTGCCGGATAGCGATTCCTTGTACGTCCATTGCTCCATGTAGCCAGCCTTGAGCATCTTCCGCACCAGATTTATGAATCGCGAGTCGCGGATTCTTCGCTCCAAGAGGCCGATAAGCACCTCATGGTCGAAGCTGTCGAAGCATGCCTTGATGTCCCCTTCAATTATCCACTTGACGCCCGTGAAGGTGTTTTTGATGCTTTCGAGCGCCGTGTGGCAGGATCTATTAGGCCTGAAGCCGTGGGAGCAGTTGGAAAACCTTGGCTCGTATATTTCGGTCAGGAACATGCGCACCATTTCCTGCACCAGCTTGTCGTCTGTCGACGGAATTCCCAGAGGGCGCTTCTTGTCGCTGTTCTTCTTTTGGATGTACACGCGCCTCGCTGGGGTGGGCTGGTAGGTGCCGTTTTTCATGGATTCTATTATCTTGTTGATTCTTTCCAGGGACATTCCGTCGAGTGTCTCGCCGTCTGAGCCCGGAGTCATGCTCCCTTTTGACTTGGTTATGTTCTTGTACGCTTCGAGATAGAACTCCAGGTTGTAGAAGTTGCGGTAGATGTCACTAAACTTGTGGTTCGGATCTTTTTCAAGCTTGTCCTCGAAGTACTTCAACACATGCGACGGCTTACGCATAGGCTCCCGCCTTTCACCGCTATTTGTATTGAATAAAATAACTGCTTTCCTTCGCCACCAGCCCGACTTTCGAGCCAGCCTTGGTGTAGGCGCGGTTCATACCCGGCTTTGCCAAGTGTGGGCGGCTCTCCCGCTTCCGTTTTTACGGCTATCCCTGTTAATTCAGGTTCCCCGGACTAACTATGAAAGCTTTGTAATCTTGTGGGGGTTCTTCACAGCTCGCGTCTCAGCGACTGCTATTGCCCCTTACGCAAGGGGCTTCCCCTCAGTTAGACAATCCCCATTTAAGATCTGGTAGATAAGCGTGTCGCGCTGTCGGGTGTGACGTTCGCTCGTTGCCCGCTGTACTGCGGTTGGCCTCCTCCAAACGCCATGCGAAACCGTATTCCGAAACCGGCCCCGCTGGAGGCATGACAGTTGTATCCTCTTTATGTCATGGGGCCCATCATCCCCTGCCTAAAGCTGCCCTGATGGCTGTGTAGCCTTCGCCCTCATGCGCGACTATTGATTTTTACCCCTGTGCACCTGGAGGCTATTGAGGCTTTCACCTTCATTGCACAACGCGGCCAGTTTCAGCCCCATACGACATGCTATTGTCCCTAGTTCAGTTTCCCTTATTAGGTCAGTCGCGGGGTAATAGGTTGCGGTTTTTCGCCGCTTTGACGTTTTTACCTACCCCTTGCTCAAGGGGGAATCTATCCAGGTCCCGCAAGCGGTCAGGTTCGACCACTTTATTTATGGGCGCAACGGAATTTTGGGATATGCACTAGGCTGCATAGATCAGATTGACGAAAATTTGGATTTATGATATGCTTATGCGAAAAGAACTGCGCTTTTAGAGCGAGGCAGTGGCTGAACCCAAATGAAAACGATTAATAAATTTTACAAATATTTTCGCTCAGGATCTATCCTGCGCAAATATTTCAATTGCTTTCAAGAGGATACAGGGCCAAGGGCAGTCGCTTGAGCGGCTGTTTCTGGCCC
>JAISWZ010000184.1 GCA_031270945.1 Clostridiales bacterium
ACTTGGTGCGAGAATTCGAGGGAACGACAAACATTGTGAATTACGAGGATCACAAGGTCATTCCAAAGGAAGGCGAGCCCGGGTACCTCATTCTCATACGCATGGAGCTGCTTGAAAGCCTGGCGGCAATCATTCGGTCTCGAACTCTTAAGGAAGATGACGTTTTGAAGATCGGCATGGATGTTTGCCGCGCACTTGAGCGCTTGGAAATGAGCAAAGTCATACACAGGGATATCAAGCCTGAAAACATCTTCCTGTCAAGATATGGAGACTACAAGCTTGGGGATTTCGGCATCGCCAGGCAAATCGAGAAAACCATGTCCAGCATGTCAAGAAAGGGAACCTACAACTACATGGCGCCTGAAGTCTTCAAAGGGCTGAAATACGGCGCTACTGTGGATCTGTACTCCCTCGGTATAGTCTTATACAGAATTCTGAACAGCGGCAGGGTTCCGTTTCTTCCTACGCATGCAACCGTATTACGTCCCAGCGACAAGGAAGCTGCCTTCAACAAGCGCATGAGAGGGGATCCTCTGCCCCCGCCTGATGGAGCCAGCCCAGAGCTGTCGCGCATTATCCTAAAGGCTTGCGCATATGAGCACAAGGATCGTTACGCTAGCGCTTCGGAGATGAGAGCTGCTTTGAAAGAGTACGCTCAAGCGAAGATCTCAAAGGATGTCAAATTAAAATCTGTTGAGCCTAAGCCTGTGACTCCAGTTGTTGAGTCAAAGCCTATAATCCCTGTTATTGAGCCAAAGCCTGTAATCCCTGTTATTGAGCCTAAGCCCGTGACCCCTGTAATTAAGCCTAAGCCTTTGAATCCGCCTTCAACCGTGAACGGCTTTGACAGCAGTGACGAGTCTACTGTAAAACGTCCTGCGCCCAAGCCTGTAATTGAGTTCGCCCCTCCCGTTAAGTCAAAGTCTGTTGCTGAGGTTCCACCTTTATCTGATAGAACTTTTTCGATATACGATAGTGAAGACGAGCCAATTGATGAGATTAGATCGGCAACGAATAGGAATAAGCCTCATTCCTCGAAACTAGGGATGATAATAGGATTGGGAGTAGCAGTAGCATTTGTTGTATTTTTAGTTGCTTTTTTTCAAACGCCTAAGGATCCTAGCACCATAATAATAAACGGCAATGTTTATAGCGAAAGCGATACCTCCATATCGATATATGACACGAATCTTTACAGCAATGACTTAACTAAATTAAAGTCGTTTACCAAACTTCGTGAACTTACCCTTGTCAGATGCAAGTTAACTGACATCAAACCTCTTTCTGAGCTCAAGAGTCTAGAAGAGCTAAATTTGTACGGTAACCAAATAACTGACATAAGCCCTCTTTCTGGACTCAAGAATCTAGAAAAGCTAAATTTGTTCAACAACCAAATAACTGACACAAGCCCTCTTTCTAAACTCAAGAATCTAGAATTGCTTGACTTGAGCTCTAACCAAATAACTGACATAAGCCCTCTTTCTAAACTCAAGAATCTAAAAAATCTTTATTTGTTCCAGAACCAAATAACTGATATCAGCATTCTTTCCAAATTAACCCATTTAACCATCTTGGCTTTGTCCGATAATTCAATCCCTAAAAATCAAATAGACAATCTTCGGATATCCTTGCCTAAATGTTACATCACTTACTAATCGGCAACTTAACGCTATCTCTATACATATTGCGTAATCATGTGAACTCAACTAAATATCAATTCTTAATATTTCCATTTACCCAAGAACGGAGGCTTCCTATTTTGACACTTATCGAGAAATACGATCCCGCCTGGAGTATGGTATCTCAAATTGGAGAAGGCGAATTTTCAAAGGTATACAAAATCGTCAAAGAGGAATTCGGCTTCAAGTACTATTCAGCGCTAAAAGTCATCCCAGTGCCCCAGAGCAGCTCAGAAATCAGCCAACTCAAGGAGTTAGGCTTGGATGGAGACTCGCTAAACACTTACATAGACGATATGGTAGTAGATCTGATAAAAGAAATAGACCTGTTGCGGGAATTCAAAGGCATGACTAACATAGTCGGCTACGAGGATCACAAGATCATACCAAAGGAAGGCGAGCCAGGATATACCATTCTCATACGCATGGAGCTCCTTGAAAGCCTGGCGCAAGTTTTTCAGTCGCGTAAGCTTGGCGAGGAAGACGCTTTGAGAGTCGGCATAGACATATGCAGAGTGCTTGAGCGCTTGGAAATGCGCAGGAGCATACACAGAGACATAAAGCCCGAGAACATATTCTTGTCAAAGTACGGTGACTATAAGCTTGGAGACTTCGGAATTGCCAGGCGAATTGAAAAGACCTTGTCTGACATGTCAAGAAAGGGAACCTACAACTACATGGCACCTGAGGTCTTCACATGGCAGAAATACGGAGCTACTGTGGATCTGTACTCGCTTGGGATAGTGCTATACAGAATTCTGAACAGCGGCAGGGTTCCATTTCTTCCTACGCATACAACCGTATTGCGTCCCAGCGACAAGGAAGCTGCCTTCAGCAGACGCATAAATGGGGAGCCCCTGCCGCCTCCAGATGGAGCGAGCCCAGAGCTGTCACGCATTGTTCTTAAGGCTTGCGCATACGAACATCGCAAACGTTACGCTAATGCTACCGAGATGAGAATTGCGTTAGAAGAGTATAAGCTGCCTAAGACCTCAAAGAGAAGCATCTTTAAATCTCCTGTGCCTAAACCCAAGCCATCGCTTAAGCTTCAAGAAGCTAGCGCAAGCGATATAGCGGCCACTGTCTTGGAATCTTCTGTACCTGAGGCTGAGCCGAATTCTTCTACGATTCTGGCTTCAGCAGAAAGCGGCGTTCCAACTACCATCTTAGAGCTTCCCATATCCAAGGCAGAGACTGAGCTTAAGTCTGCCGATGATGTTCAACAGCCTGAAACCGGGAAGGATAGTAGCAGCGTGTTGCCTGAAGAAATGACCACAGGGGTAAATGCAGGGGTAAATGCAGGAGAAGATAAAGACAAAGTAGGCGAGCGTTCGCCAAAGAAAATAGGCATTGGCGCAGCTATAGCCCTCATAGCAATCCTCTCTACTTTTGTATTTCCAGGGGCACTCGGCTTTGGAGTCGCAAAAATAAAAGGGGTACAATACAGCTCTTCAACTGAGACCTTGAGCTTAAGTAACATGCAGCTTAAGAATTCTGATATTAAAGGCTTAAACAATCTTTCCAGAATAAGTGAAATCAACCTAATGGGCAATGAACTGACTAACACAAGATTTTTATCCTCGCTAAAACATCTAAAATCACTAAATTTAGTAAGCAACCAGATAACAGATATTAAGCCGCTATCGAATCTTAAATTTCTAGAGACCCTTTATTTAAGCGGCAACAACATAACCGACATCAGTCCGCTATCAAAGCTTTCTTCTCTAACAGAACTTACTTTGGTGGACAATCAGATCACAAATATCGAACCGCTTTCAAAGCTCACAAATCTTGAGGCGCTTTATTTAAGCGGCAACAAGATAAACGACGTCAGTCCACTATTAAATCTTTCAACTCTAAAAAAACTTAATCTGCGCAACAACCCTTTATCTAGCAATCAGATAGATTCTCTTGTTAAATCGTTGCCAAAGTGTGATGTTAGTTTCTAACGCTTTCACATTGACATTCAGTGAGCGAAAAGCATAGTTCTTTTCGCTCACTTCGTGATATCCCAAAATCCCAAAAACGCACGGGGTTAGCGTTTGCCCAATGTTCAAAGGCAAATCGACAAAATCATCGATGTTTGTCTCAGGCATTTACGCGCAAGCACGAGTTAACTTATGTGACTTTTCCGCGCAGCATATTAATTTTAGGATATATTCTTATATATCAGATTCTTCGCTTGTGACAACGAAAGAGCGTTTCTTCGTGCATCGAGAAAGGAGTAGCCCTGCATTGACACTTATCGAGAAATACGATCCTGCCTGGAGCATAGTATCCCAAATCGGAGAAGGCGGATTTTCAAAAGTCTACAAAATCGTCAAAGAGGAATTCGGCTTCAAGTACTATTCAGCGCTGAAAGTCATCCCTGTGCCCCAGAACAGTTCAGAGCTCCACCAGCTCAGAGAGGAAGGCCTTGATGGAGACTCGCTTCACACCTACATAAACGCCATGGTAGGGGACTTAATCAGCGAAATCAACTTGGTTCGTGAATTCAAAGGCATGACAAACATAGTTGATTACGAAGATCACAAGATCATACCAAAGGACGGCGAGCCTGGTTACATCATCCTCATACGCATGGAGCTCCTTGAAAGCCTTGCGCAAATCTTTGTCTCAAAAAAACTTTGCGAGGACGACGCCGTTAGAGTCGGCATAGATATTTGCCGAGCGCTTGAACGATTGGAAACACGCAAAATCATACATAGGGACGTCAAGCCCGAAAATATATTCCTGTCAGAGTATGGCGACTACAAGCTAGGCGACTTCGGCATTGCCAGGCAGATCGAGAAAACCATGTCCGGCATGTCAAGAAAGGGAACCTACAACTACATGGCTCCAGAGGTCTTCAAAGGGTTGGAATACGGAGCTACTGTGGATCTGTACTCCCTCGGAATAGTCCTATACAGAATTCTGAACAGCGGCAGGGTTCCGTTCCTTCCTACGCATGCAACTGTATTGCGTCCCAGCGACAAGGAAGCTGCCTTCAACAAGCGCATGAGCGGAGTTCCCCTTTCTCCGCCTGATGGAGCGAGCTCCGAGCTGTCGCGCATTATTCTTAAGGCTTGCGCATATGAGCACAAGGATCGTTACGCTAGCGCTTCGGAGATGAGAGCTGCTTTGAAAGAGTACGCTCAAGCAAAGATCTCAAAGGATGTCAAATTAAAGCCTCCTGCACCTAAGCCTGTGACTCCAGTTGTTGAGCCTAAGCCTATAATCCCTGTTATTGAGCCTAAGCCCGTGACCCCTGTAATTGAACCTAAGCCTTTGACTCCGCCTTCAACTGGGAGCGGCTTTGACAGCAGTGACGAGTCTACTGTAAAACCTCCTGCGCCTAAGCCTGTAATCGAGCTCACCCCTCCCGTTAAGCCAAATCCTGTTGCTGAGGTTCCGCCTTTAGCCGACAGCACATTATCGATATACGATAGAAAAGACGAGCCAATTGATGAGATTAGATCGGCAACGGATAGGAATAAGCCTCATTCCTCGAAACTAGGGATGATTATAGGATTGGGAGTAGCAGTAGCAGTAGCATTTGTTGTATTTTTAGTTGTTTTTTTTCAAATGCCCACAGAAATAAATGGCGATAAGTATAGCAAAAGTGAAGCCTTCATATCCATATATGACACGAATCTTTCCAGCGAAGACTTGGCTAAATTAAAGTCGTTAGCCCAACTTCGTGAACTTACCCTCGTCAGATGCAAGTTAACTGACATCAAACCTCTTTCTGAACTCAAGAGTCTAGAAGAGCTAAATTTATACGGTAACCAAATAACTGACATAAACCCTCTTTCTAAACTCAAGGCTATAAAAGAGATTTATTTATCCGACAACCAAATAACTGATATCAACAGTCTTTCCAAATTAACTAATTTAACCGTCTTGACATTGTACGATAATCCGATCCCAAAAGATCAAATAGATAATCTCCGAAAAGCCTTGCCGAATTGTGATATCTTTTTCTAATCGCTAATTTAACGCCATCCCTATTCATATTACGCTAACACCTGAAAATATAAGCAATATAAACGCTTAACATTTCCATTTTCTAAAGATCGGAGCTTCCTATTTTGACACTTATCGAAAAATACGATCCCGCCTGGAGCATAGATTCTCAAATTGGAAAAGGCGCATTTTCAAAAGTCTACAAGATTGTCAAAGAAGAATTTGACACTAAGTACTATTCAGCACTGAAAGCAATCCCAGTGCCCCAGGACAGCTCAGAAATCACGCAGCTCAAAGCGGAAGGCTTGGATGGAGACTCAATAAACGCTTACATAAACGCGCTGCTAGAGGGTCTAATAAACGAAATTAAATTAATGAGTCATTTCAAAGGCATGACAAACATTGTTGATTACGAGGATCACAAGATCGTACCAAAGGACGGTGAACCTGGCTACACTATTCTCATACGCATGGAGCTGCTTGAAAGCCTGGCAACAATCATTCAGTCGCGAACCCTTGGAGAAGATGACACCGTTAGAGTCGGCATAGACATTTGCCGAGCGCTTGAGCGTTTGGAAACGCGCAAAATCATACATAGGGATATCAAGCCCGAAAACATATTCTTTTCAGAGTATGGCGACTACAAGCTAGGCGACTTCGGCATTGCCAGGCAGATCGAGAAAACCATGTCCGGCATGTCTAGAAAGGGAACCTACAACTACATGGCTCCTGAAGTCTTCAAAGGCCAGGAGTATGGGGCAACTGTAGATCTGTATTCCCTCGGGATAGTCATGTACAGGCTTCTGAACAACGGCAGGGTTCCCTTTCTTCCACCGCATGCAACAGCTCTTCTTCCCAGCGACAAGGAGTCCGCCTTCAGCAAACGCATGAACGGGATCCCCTTGCCTCCGCCAAATGGAGGAAGCCCAGAACTGTCTAACATTGTTCTTAAGGCTTGCGCACATGAACATAGCAAACGTTACGCTAATGCTACCGAGATGAGAATCGCGTTGGAAGAGTGTCAGTTGCCAAAAGGCATTTTTAAATCTCCTGTGATAAAACCCAAGCCTTTACCTGAGGTTCAAGCACCAAGCGCAAGCGATAATGAGGCTACCGTATTGGAATCTTCTGTACCTGAGGTTGAACCGAAGATTCTGCCTTCAGCAAAATGTGACGATGCAGCTGTCTTCTTAGAGTTCCCCGCAGAGACTGAGCTTAAGTCTGAAGACGAGATCCAACAGACTGTGATCGAGACAGAATACAGTAAAGTGACATCTGATGAAATCATCACGGGAGCATATGTTGATGCAAATAAAGAAAAAATATCGATTTCTGATAAGAGTGAGCGTTCTCCAAAGAAACCAGGTTTGATTATAGGCATTGCCGCAACTATAGCGCTCGTATTAATACTCACTGTTTTTGTATCGGCAGGGCATCTCGGCTTTGGAGTCGTGAAAATAAAAGAGTCAGAATATAGCTCTTCAACCGAGACCTTGGACTTGAATAACATGGGGCTCAAGAATTCTGATATTACTGGCATAAATAGTCTTGCCAATCTTCGTAAGATTAGACTTATGGGCAACGAGCTGACTGGCACAGAATTTATATCCTCGCTCAAAAAACTAAAATCATTAAATTTAGTAGACAATCAAATAGCAGATATTGAACCGCTTTCTAAACTCTCAAATCTGCAGTCGCTATATTTAAGCGGCAACAATATAACCGACATCAGTCCTCTATCTGAGCTTTCTTCTTTAAAAGACCTTACTTTAGCAGAAAATCAGATAACAAATATCGAACCGCTTTCTAAGCTCTTAAACCTGGAGCAGCTTTTTTTAAGCGACAACAATATAACCGACATTAGTCCGCTGTCTGAGCTTTCTTCTCTAAAAAACCTTTATTTGGAAGAAAATCAGATAGCAAATATCGAGCCGCTTTCTAATCTCTTTAATTTGGAGTTGCTTTATTTAAATGACAACAATATAACCGACATTAGTCCGTTATCAAGGCTTACTTCTCTAAAAACCCTTGATTTGCGCAACAACCCTATATCTAACGATCAGATAAATTTCATGATGAAATTATTGCCAAATTGTGATATCTTAATATATGACGATACAATAAATGACGGTACAGTAAATGACGGTATAATAAATGATATGATAATAAGCAACGGTGTCATAAGTGGTGTAGTATTATACGGCAAAAAATATAGTTTAAACGAATTCAACATCTTTTCAATAAGAGGCTTACAACTATCCAGTGATGATTTATCTAAAATAAGCTTGATTACACAAATCCATACACTTTACCTTGTCGATTGCAAGTTAACTGATATCACCCCTCTATCTGAACTCGATTATCTAGTAGAGCTTGTTTTATCGAACAACCAAATAACTGACATAAGCCCTCTTTCTGAGCTCAAGACTCTGGCAGTGCTCGATTTGAAGCATAACCAATTAACTGACATAAGCCCTCTTTCTGAACTCAAAAACCTGAGTACACTTTATTTGAACAGCAATCATATATCTGACATTAGTCCTCTTTCTGAACTCAAGGAACTAATACATCTTCTTTGCAACTATAATTACGTAACCGACATAAACCCGCTTTCCGAACTCATCAATCTAGAATATCTTGATTTGAGCTACAATCAAATCTATGATGTCAGCAGTCTTGCCAAATTAACTAAATTAGACTCTTTGGATCTAAATAAAAATCCTTTCTCCAAAGATCAAATAGACAACCTTCAAAGAGCCTTGCCTTATTGCTACTTCCATACTTTTCGAGAAGATTAGGTTCTTTGTATGCAATATTCTAATAATAGCATTTCACTTTGGCAAAGCGTTGATTTAACTAAGTTTCTAAATATCTCTCATGGAGATAACGCTTGGTTAATCTCTCCTCAATACCCATTTACCTTCAAGCATAAACTAACGATGCCCCGCCATACTATATTCGCAAGGCTTTAGCCTTGTCAAAGCAATTCATAGAGATTTGGAAATCTGAGGCCACCTCATTTTTCCGGTACCAATTGGCTTACCTGCGGATAGTTAGTACGGCAATCCTGATACCGTGATAAGGCTTACGAATAGCATAAGCAAGTGCAGGAGCTTGCCATGCGACAAAATGCCATTATCTCTTTTTAAGTTAAGACCCCTTGTTCTACTTCAAACCAGGATCGATTTCGATCCTGGTTTTCTTTATGCACAGAACCAGGATCCCCAAGCAAATTGGGCAAGGCACTTGAGGCATAAGATATTTCTTAACCCCCCTGTGTCAAGGCTTTAAGATCATGCCCCAAAAACGTCCATGCATAAAACACTCAGCCCTCGGGCATTATGAATAGCATAGATTCGGCAAGTGCTAGTTGCAAATAGTTGAGAGCGGGAGAGATATCAGAATTTTCGGGACGGAGCTATGCGATGGCTCCACAAAACAAGACTGCTAATATAGCGGTCTTGTTTTGCTTTTGCCATAACAACACACAACTTATCTCTCCTTTGGCCCGTCCACAAGCCCAGTTTTCACGAAACAAATGCTCAGACGGTTTTTGCAAATCAGCCATTTCCGCCTTGTGTCATCCATTCCCAGGCATAAAGTCTACCCCAACCAGCCAATCTAGATGTGCTTTCTGCATTCCTTCTTCATACATGGCGGGGGCCGCATATGTAGCCCCCGCTTCGTTATGCCTAAATATCCTGCTATTCACCACTGATCTATTTTTCTTCGATTCTGACAGACCAGCCAACCTAATATCTCGGACTTCGTAGCTCCAATCCGCCTATTCCGGGCATCCGGCAACGCAAATGTGATAAAATCAAGGTTTCTTTCAAATCTCCACATATTCCCATCTACTAGTTTCCAGACATACATATCGTTTTGCGCCTGCCAGTCAAAAAACGCAATTCCGGACAAATTTTCTTATTTTGTTCGGCAAAATAATCGTATATTTTCTACCCCCATCCCCTACCGGACATTTTTCTCTAAATTATTCTCATTTCCATCACTCTCAGCAAGGTCCAGAAGCTCGCTATTTTATTTCGACCCCATAATCGCACCCTGTTAGCTCCATTGTCCCGGTGCATTTACATTATGTAATATTTTGTTACATTGGCGTTCAAAAGCTGCAATTTACCCAATCTAAACATTCCCTACCTTTGATGCTTATTTCTTCCATCTATATATTGCCATAATCATCTTTGCGCTCCGTTCTCATCCAATTTTTTATGAATTCCGCAAAACAGAGGCGCGGATTTTCCCTGTCGTTCATATAACTCCACATTCTAGGGATTTTCATCTTTGCTCTTCCTTTATTATCCCGTCCTGACATTCCCTATAGAGTTTCTAGGCTCCGCCCTGAGAAATGGCGGCTTTGGGTCTTGGATGAACCTCGGAATTCAGCGGAATTTAAAGCCCCCAACCCTGTTTTCGATAGCAAAAGCTGATTTTACGGCCTTTTCTGTTTCCCCGTTCCAGGGACGCCAGAGTTTCCGCAGTTCTTTGTCATACATAAGTCCACGTATCGCTGTCATACATAAGTCCACATGCCTTGTCAAACACAAGTCCGCATACCCTGTCATACATATATCCGCACTTCCTTGTCATACATAAGTCCGTATAACGTCATCATACCGGCAACTTTATTCCCATGGTTTAACATGGAACTTTATGCCCCATTTCGCGCCGAGCCAATTGCTCTTTCCTATCGAATTTACATTATATTATATTTTGTTACATTGGCGTCCGCTTACCAATTAATATATCCATTCCATTCATTCCCTTCCTCTATAGTGATTCTATTCCATGAATTAATTACCATATTCTTTCTTTGCCATCCTATCCATTCCAATATTCTATGAATCCCGAAAAATCGCGGCGCTGATTTTTCCTTGCGTTCATATAATTCCATATTTTAAGGGTTTTCGTCTTTTGTCTCCCTTTATTATCCCGTCCTGCCATTCCTTATAGCACTTCCAGCCTCCGCCGCGAGAATGGCGGCTTTGGTCTCGGAGGAACCCCAGAATTCAGCGAAATTTAAAGCCCCCAACCCTGTTTCCGAAAGCAAATGCTGATTTTACGGCCTTTTCTATTTTACCGTTCCAGGGACGCCAGCGTTTCCGCAGTTCTTTGTCATACATATATCCGCATATCCTTGTCATTCAAAAGTCCACGTATCATTGTCATATATAAGTCCACACGTCTTGTCATACATAAGTCCACACACCTTGTCATACATAAGTCCGCATGTCGTCATCATACCGGCAACTTTATTCCCATGGTTGAACATGGAGCTTTATGCCCCATTTCGCGCCGTACCATATACTCTTTCCTATCGAATTTACATTATGTTATATTTTGTTACATCAGCGTCCGTGTGACAGCGATTCGACATTCCATACATTCCTTCTCTCTATAGTAATGCTATTCCATTCCTTTTTCTTTCTTTGCCTTCCTATCCTTGTCAAAACTCAGATTCCTTATAGATTCACCCCTCCCCCTGAGAAATGGCGGCTTTATCCCTCGGAGGAACCCCGGAATTCAGCGAAATTAAGGCCCCCAACCCTACCTCCTGAAACAAACGCTGATTTTACGGCCTTTTCCTTTTCCCGTTCCAAGGACGCCAGCGTTATCGCAGGTCTTTGTCATACATATATCCGATTTCCCTGTCATACATAAGTCCACATGCCTTTGTCATACATATGTCCGCTTGCCTTTTCATACATAAGTCCGCATGACTTCTTCTACTGGCAGCATTATTCCCATGGTTGAACATGGAACGCTATAGCCAATTTCGCACCGCTCCATATCCTCTTTCCTATCGAATTTACATTATGTTATATTTTGTTACATCAGAGCCAATTGCCCATAAATTCATCCATTTCAAGAGTTCCCATACTCTGTAGTATTAATTTACCATCGATATATTGCCATATCGTTTCCAAACTCACCATCCCTATCCAATTCAATAAACACCGGGTCGCAGATTTTTCCCTGTCGTTCACATAACTCCATAATCCAAGGATTTTCGTCTTTTTGCACCCTTTATTATCCTGTCCTGCCATTCCTTATATGATTTCAGCCACAACCCTGAGAAATAGTGGCTTTGGGCCTCGGAGTAACCCTGGAATACAGCAAATTTAAGGCCCCCCAACCCTCCGTCGGCACAAATTCCGATATCATAGCCTTTTCTATTGTCCCGTTCTAGGGACGCCAGCGTTTCCGCATATCCTTGTCATACATAAGTCCGATGTCGTTGTCATACATATATTCGCTTTCCCTGTCATACATAAGTCCGCATAGCCTTGTCCCACAGGCAGCTTTAATTCTATGGCTGAACATGAACGAAGTAGCCATTTTGCGCTAAGCCATATTCACTTTCCTATCGAAATTACATTATGTTATAAATTTTTACACTGGTGCCTCAACGTCAGTTTTACACCCAATCCATCCACTCCTTATCTTAAAAGCATATTTTTACCAATTAATAATTACCATAATACGGTTCTTGTTACCATTCTGTTCCAAAATTTTAAGAAACCCCGTAAAATCAATCCCCGCTCAAACCGCCAAATCTTCTCCCCATATGTTCGTATCTTTCCATATTCTAAAAAATACGGCTCTACTCACCCATATTTATCCCGTCCCGCCAATCCTTATATCATTCGCTCTCGATCCTCGCGCCTATATCAGCTTTACTTTCGGACTCACCCCAGAATCAGCATAAAACCAATGCCCAACCCAACCTCATCAGCCAGCAGAGTCCGCTACGCGGCCCTTTCTTATCTTTCCATCCATGCGCTCGATGCCGTCACTTTACTATCATTCTCTATTTTTTCTTTCTCTATTTATCCGCGCCGACTCTAGCTAATCCATAAGCTTTTGCCAAGCAGGTTCACGCGCCGTTTGTCATGCATCCCTAAATTCCATGGTGGATTGTGGCTATACCTATCAACTTTTCCTCTGTTCCTGTCCCGTCTTTGAGTCTACAGCTATTCCGTTTGCCTACCTGCCCTGTCTCTCCTCCACTTTCTTTCCACGCCCGGCCCCAAATCATCCGCTTCCACAAATTAACACTGAATTCCGCGCATAAAACGCTTCATAACGCAAATCCTAGAACTATCGTTATGATCGACCTCATCATAGCGATTGCCAAAAACCAGACGGCACCATTAACCTCCTTACAAATCAACACAACGACGAATGGCCGCGTGAGCGGCCTTTTGTCGTTGTGTTGATCGTTTGGGCAGAAAGAGCCAGAGCCTAAGGCTCTGGCTCTTTCTGCATAAAGCTTTGGGTGTTTCTTTCGCTAAAATAAAACAGCAAAATTTTTGTTGCGTTGAAAAGCGCCTGTCTTCCTACTCCTCGTTAAAACGAAGTATGCCTATGTAGGACAGGTTGCGATACCTTTGCGCATAGTCTAACCCATAGCCTACGACAAACTCGTCTGGGATCACAAATCCCACGTAGTCAGGCGTGATGGAGTGGTCAACGCGCCTGTCAGGCTTGTCCAAAAGTGTGCAGATCTTAAGCTCAGCAGGGCCCTGGGCCCAGAGGTGCCTATGAAGGTGGGCAAGGGTTCTGCCGCTGTCGATGATGTCTTCAACAAGAAGAACATGCTTGCCTGTGATGGGGTTTTCAAGATCCTTGTCAATCTTGATGATTCCGCTTGATTCAGTTGAGTTGCCATAGCTGGATATGTCCAGGAAGTCAAACTCCACGGTCTGCTTGAGCTTCTTGGCCAGGTCTACCATAAACATGACCCCGCCTTTGAGCACACAGATCAGGGATATTGTCTTGCCTTCAAAATCCTTGGAGACGCGCTCCGCTATCTCGTCAATCCGCTTTGCTATCCCCTGCTCGGATATCAGCACTTCTACGGTCTCTTTCAATTGCGTTCATCCTTTCACCGTTTTCTCCAAGCCTTCAGGTACACTGCTTCCTCGCCAACGGCCGCCTCATAGTCTTGATGGGCCGCCCCTTTGGAATCCATAATCCAGAGAACATCCCCGCCTATGGCGGCAAG
This sequence comes from Clostridiales bacterium, assembly GCA_031270945.1. Lineage (GTDB taxonomy): Bacteria > Bacillota > Clostridia > Lachnospirales > WQUN01 > JAISWZ01. The sequence continues at coordinate 13,651 of JAISWZ010000184.1, forward strand.
CCCTGCCCTGTCCCTGTCACGCCTGTCTACCTTGGCGTTGATGAAGTAATCTTTGAGCTTGACAGTTCCAACTCCCTGCATTCTTATCTTGTCACCTGAAAGCCTGCTTCTAATCTGGATCTTGCCTCCAACCTTCTTCTTTGAAAAAGCTTTCCATCTGACCAGCGAGAAGCCGTCCCTGGCGCCGCCCATGGTATCCTCCAAGGAAAAGGAGAGCCCTAGCTCTGGAACCGGCGCGAAGCTTCCCAATGAGAGCTCGCGGGAGAAGGAGGCTGTTTCAAGCCTGCTTTGGGAAATCGTAAGCTTTCCGTAGTCAACCCTTCCCTCCAGCCCTCCTGGCAGAGAGACCGACTTGCCTGTCCCGCCTAGCAGGGACTTGACCATTTGCACATGCTCTCTTGATACATCCCTCAAGGACCATCTGGACAAGGCCATGCGTATCACTCTTGAAGACATTGCAGGATGAAGATCCATTAGGGCTTGAGCGTCTAGCGTTGTCTCGTTTTCCCATTCGCCAGCGAGGCATTTCTTGTACGCCGCTTGCGCCTCTTCCTCCAGGTACGAGTTTTCCTCCATGGCAAGCTCGCAAGTCCTGGCCAGGCTTTTTACCACCCCTGGCCCTAGCGCGTCTTCCATCGCTGGAATGACATGACGCCTTGCCCTGTTTCTCGCGTAGTCATCGGTGAGGTTCGAAGAGTCAGTGCGAAAAGTCTCTCCCAGCTCTTTGAGGTAAGCCTCTATCGCTGGCCTCGAAGTGCATATCAGAGGCCTTATGATTTGGTCTCTTACTGGAGGGATTCCGCATAGCCCTTTGATCCCTGTGCCCCTGCATATCCGCAGCACTAGAGTCTCGGCGTTGTCGTTCATGCTGTGGGCCAAAGCCACTTTGTCAGCGTTCACCGAGGCGGCGGCCTCGCTGAAGATCTTGTAGCGATAATTCCTGGCCGCCTCTTCCACCGTCAGCTTTTGCCTTCTCGCCAAGGCTTTCGCATCGAACTCAAAGATTGCGGCTTCAACGCCGTGCCTCTCAGAGAGCTCTTTGCAAAAGTGCATATCCGATTCGGACTCTTCTCCCCGCATCTTATGATTGATGTGTATTGTCTTCAGCCTGAGCTTGTACTCCTCCCTGAGTTCGAGAAGAAGATGGAAAAGGCAGACAGAGTCGGCGCCGCCGGAGAGGCCCAGAAGGACGTAATCTCCTTTGGAAAGCATCTCATGCTTTTGGATTGCGGCAAGGACGCTGGGAATCATAGGTCTGCCCCCTTTCCTGCCCAATGGCTCGCTTGGCTTGCGCCAGCCCCTTGCGAGGCGGCTCGCTTCTTTATAAGCAAACGGGCAGCTTGCCGCCATGACAATATTATAGTATACAGTTCTTTAATGCAAAAGGCAATCAAGCAATGCAAAACCTTCGGCAAAATGAATAGGGCAAAACCTGGATTATGGCCATGTTTTTAGCTGTCGGCCATTAAAACCTAAGATTTCCAAGTAAAGATTATTACTTCATGGGAAATTTATAGGCTATAATGTAGGTATGTTGCAAAATTCCTGGTAAAGGCGCAGCTATGTCATCTGATGCTTTGGTCAAGCCGAAAGATAAATTTGGCTATGTCATCTGATGCTTTGCTCAAGCCGAAAGATAAATTTGGAATAGCAAGTCGAAGAATTTAAAACCAGCAAAGGAGACTCCCCATGTCAGGCACGCAAGACGCCCCAAAGGATTTAGTGAGGCTGTATTATATTGAGCTGCGCAAGGCCGCAAGCTGGAAAGACCTAATTGAAAGAGCGGACCAAGACGGCTTGAACCTGGGCATTCAGGTTTTAAAAGACCCAGACCTCTTTGCCCATAGCAACATGAGCGGGATGCTGCTTATTCCTATAGACGGCGAGGATAGCCTAAAAAACCTCCTGTCTACCTGGAACCCCAGAATCAAGCCATTGAGTGATTCGTCTGAAGTGGCGGGCAATCTGATAGACATACAGGCTGGGTTCCAGAATTCCGCTGAAGATCCAGCGCTTTACCAGGATCTTATGCGAGCGTTCATTGACTCTCACGAAAATGACGACCTTTTGCTGTTGGAAGCGTTAGCGTCAGGAGACAAAGAGCTTGCCACAGTGATCGCGCATACACTGGCGACTACTAGCGCTACGGTTGGGGCAATTGAGCTTTCGGATCTGGCTAGAGAGATGCACGACCACATAAGCGATAACTTCCACATAACCGACCCCGCCCTGCTTCACAAGTTTAGAGCCGCTTTGTCCGGTTCCATTTCTGAGCTTCGGGTATTGAAGAAGACCCAGATAAAGCCGCCAAAGATCGAGCCAAAGCCTGAGATCGAGGCGCTGCCGGAAATTCCTCCTGATACGGAGGATCTTGAAAAGGCAGAAATCCGGATGATGCCGTGGGAACCTACGAACTTTTCCAAAAAAGACGTTGACACACTTACGCATGAGCTTAGGCCGCTTCTGGCGCATGGAGACACAAGAGCTTTGACGCTTTTGGACACGATAAGGGAAGTCTTGGGATTCAAGCCTATAGAGTGCGATGATCTTATGCGCTTTATAAGAGACTTCGATTTTTTCAAGGCTGAGCGCCTTTTTGAAGAGCTGGTGTCAGAGATTCAAAAGACCGCCTGAATTGCGGTCAAGCCGCTTGGCGCATGCCCAAATGGGCATGCGCCAAGCGGTGTTGGTGTTTTTTGTTTTGGTTTTTTGGTTTTTGTTTTTTTATTTTTTTGTTTTTATTTTTTATTTACGAAGCCGCTACGTCTGACTGCGGCGCGCCACAGCATTTCTTATACTTCTTCCCGCTTCCGCAGGGGCAAGGGTCGTTTCTTCCCACTTTGATCTGGCGGCCATTGAGCTTGGGATCAAACCTGGATGTTTTGCTCTCTCTCTGGGCTGTCTCGTACATAATCCTTGCGGCTTCAGCTTCCTGGGTGTTTCCTTGGGCCAAGCGCAGGCGAACCAGGAGTTCAAGGAGTTCCAGCTTCTTGCCGGTATTGTCGTTCTTCAAGCCAGACTCCACAAAGTCCAGGGCTTTTGCGTAGTTCTTTTCATCCATTGCCGACTCTGCCAACTTGCAGTAGGCTAAGCCCCATGCGGGGTATTCTTCAAGCCTTCCGACAAGTATGGACTCGCTTTTCTCCTTGTTGCCCATTCTGCTATACGACTCTGCCAAGGAAGCAAAGAGCCTGTTGACAGATGCGGGCTTTTTCCGGAAGAGCTTTACGAACTCTTCCATCAGCTTCTCCTGCTTGTCTATGGAAAGCACTTCAGTAGCCAGGTTGAAGTAGTCTTCTATGAAGTCAGCAGGGGGTTCCGCCCAGATGTGGATTCTCTCCAGCTGGGCTATTGTTGTGATCTCTTTTCTCTGCATGACGCTCTTCATTAAAGCCCAGGCTGTGCTCCATTCTTCCTGTGCTAGCGCGGGATTTTTCCTCATGTCCATGTAGCCAGCCTTTATGCGCTTTTCCAACTCAGCTATGGACTCTTTAACCTGCGCTTCCTCTAGCGCTTGAGCGCTGGTATCAGCATTGTTCTCTGGCAAGGGATGCCCGGCAGCCTCTTTGGGAGTTTCTTTCGGTTCTTTTGCGTCTGCAACTTTTGCTTCTTTTGCGTCTTTGCCTTCTTCAGGCTTTGGCTTCACTTTTGGCTCCACTGGGGCAGCTGGCTGTTCTGCCACGGCCTCGCTAGGCGCATCCACTTTCTTCTTTCTGCCTCGTTTGGCTGGCTGTTTTTCTGGCTCTTCGGCCTTTTCAACCTTGGCCTCTTTAGGCTTTCTTCCCCTCTTGGCGCCTACGGCTGGCTCTTCGTCCGCTTCTTGTTCCGGGCCAGCTGGCTCCGCTTTTGCTTCCTCCTTAATTTCAGGCGGCAGGACTATGACTGGCGGGACATCCTTTTCTTTATTAGAGGCTGGCTCTTTTGTCGCGGCCGCTTCTTGAGTCGCCGGATCTGCCACAACCGGCGGGATCTGCCACTTCGGCGCTAGCCCGCTGGATCTCCACTTAGACTGCTGGACTTGTTCTGCCTTGCGATCTTTGCCTGCCTCTATTAGCTCCTCGACTGTCTTGGGCTTTGCCTCTTGCGGTTTGGGCGCTATGCTCTGGCTGGCATAGAACAACGGAGGCTTGACTGCCCCAGGCACACCCACGGGCGCTTGCCATCTGTGTTGATCAGGCGACCCGATAAGCTCTGATATCGATTTCCACTGGGCAGACTGCGGAGCTGGGATTGCTTTTTCTTTTGCCGCTTGGCGCTCTGCCTCTTCGGTGGCCTCTTTTGCGGCTTTTTCTCGTGCCACTTGGCGCTCCGCTTCTATAGCGGCCAGTATTTCGGATCTTTCTTTTGCCGCTTTGCGCTCCGCTTCTTCTGTGGCTTGTTTTGCTTCTCTCTCTTGAGCCGCTTTGCGCTCCGCTTCTTCTACGGCTAGTTTGGCCGCTCTCTCTTGTGCCGCTTTGCGTTCCGCCTCTTCAGCGGCTAGTTTGTCCGCTTTCTCTTGCGCCGCTTTGCGCTCCGCCTCTTCTACGGCTTGTTTTTCGGCTTTCTCTTGCGCCGCTTTGCGCTCCGCTTCTTCAGCGGCTTGTTTTTCGGCTTTCTCTTGCGCCGCTTTGCGCTCCGCTTCTTCTGCGGCTTGTTTGGCCGCTTTCTCTTGTGCCGCTTTGCGTTCCGCCTCTTCAGCGGCTAGTTTGGCCGCTCTCTCTTGTGCCGCTTTGCGTTCCGCTTCTTCTGCGGCTAGTTTGGCCGCTCTCTCTTGTGCCGCTTTGCGCTCTGCTTCTTCTGCGGCTAGTTTGGCCGCTCTCCCTTGTGCCGCTTTGCGCTCTGCTTCTTCTGCTGCCAGCTTTTCCAGTCTTTCTTTCTCGGCTTGTCTCTCTGCCTCTTCTGCGGCCAGTTTTTCCAGTCTTTCTCTCTCTGCCTGGCGTTCTGCCTCTTTCACTAATCTATCTTTTTCTGCCTGACGTTCTGCCTCTTCTGCTGCCGCTTTTTCAGCTCTTTCCTTTGCCGCTTGTCTCTCCGCTTCTTCAGCTGCTTCTTTTTCTAATCTATCTTTTCTATCTTTTTCAGCCTGGCGCTCCGCCTCTTCGGCCTTCGCATCCTTGAAGCCTATCACATCGCCTTTTGGGGCAACATCGATCATGCCGGCCGCCAGAATCTTTTCGGCTCTGTCTTGATAATACCGTGCCGCGCCTGGATCGTCCAGCTTGTAGGAAAGCTGTGAAGCAGCTTGAAGCAGGGGGGCTCTTGCGTCCAGGTCTTGCCTGTCAAGCCCTAGCTTTACAATCATAAGGGCCTTGTCCATCTCGCCCGCCTGGTCAAGCCTTGCGGCCGCGTCCAGGTATTCCTCAGCCAACGCTGGGCCATTGCGGAGCCTATTTAATGTCATCGCCTCGAACAGGGGCAGGTCTCCTTGCGCCAGGCACAGGTTTGCGGCGGATTTGTTGGCCAGGAGAACCAGAGACGAGTCGGATGAGCAGAATTCCATTATCCTTCTGCATGCCGCCAGCCCCTCTTCCCTATCCCATTTCCCGTTTCCGCCTATGTCTCTGAGAACGAATGCGAACGTTCCGTTCAGCGGGCTTCCAAACATTTGGTTAAGCTTCTCCAGCTTGTCCACGCGAAGCGAATCCATCAGGAACCGTATGTCTTCCCACCGCTCTCTCGCGCTTTGCTCATTTGCCGCTTCCATTGCAGTCTCCCTCCCAAGGCTTTCCCCGCAGGCCGGGAAAAGCCAGTTGTCACATGCATATCGCAACCACCGACCTGAGCGATCTGAGCCGATTATGTATTCTTTCCGATCAGATCATGCCAATAAATAAAATTTTGAAAATTTGGGTTAATTCATATTGTCAAAATCCCATGTAATATTTTAACATCTAACCCCTGGATTTTTCAATGGCTACTGGATTTATTTATATCTTTAATTCGACACTCTAGCGTCTTCTTGTCGCGCCAGGGCGCGTATTTAGCCAGCCTTCCTTTCAAAGTGCCAGCGCTCGCCTGATTTCACGCGGCTTTTGCGATCAGTTGCTTGAGCTTTATTTTTCAAAATGGGGGGTGGTTTGGCAGGAGGATCTGCCAGCGCGTTTTGGCGGCTCACGAGCGTTGAGTCGCAAAACTTTCCGCTTGACATTTGCTACACGCTGTAGCATAATAAGATATGGCGAGACGCTGAATGGGGGGTAACGCATGAAGAAGGGCAAGCTGAATCGGAGAATTAAAAATTGCTTTCGTCCAGGTTCAAGCGTCGCAAAGGGAGGCTGGCCATGGTCTTTTTGATAGAGCTTTTGAAAGCCTCTCTGATCGGATCAGGCGCATGGATCGCTTTGTTGTGCATACGGCCTTTGACAGGCCGGATCTTCTCTCAAGCCTGGCACTACTACACTGGCCTTATCGCACTCATTTTCCTCTTCGGAGGGACAAGCCTGGCGCGTCCGGTTGCTGAGCTTTGGGCAAAGGCTGGCGCGTCTGCAAATGAGGCTAGCGTCATGGTGCCAGGGCCGATCAAAGTTGCAAACCCAAGCCAGGTTTCGCAAAGCGCAAGCGCCTATCCGGAAGCTGCAGACAGGGTGGTTGCAAGGGCTGATGAGCCAGACGCCAAGGGATCTGCTTGGGCGGATCTCGAAGACGCGCTAACCTCTTTGGCGGCCAACAAAGGCTTTTGGGTTTTCCTTGCTTTGGCTTGGCTGGCTGGACTGGTTGTTTTCCTGTCATCAAGCCTGGTTTCATATTTTAAGCTCAGAAGGCTTCTAATGTTGGGAAGCTGCCAGATCAAAAAAGACGGGGCGGCTAATGTTGTTGTAAGCCCCATGGCTTGCACCCCCATGATCCTAGGCGTGGCAAAGGTTGTGGTGATCCTTCCTGCCCTGGCATACAGCGATGCCGAGCTTGAGATGGCTCTGGCCCATGAGCTGGCCCACTTTCGGCGCAGGGACACTTTCGTGAAGCTGCTTCTGCTCTTGGCCAGGGCTGCGCACTGGTTTAACCCCCTGGTTCACCTCATGGCAAAAGATCTGGAAGAGCTGTGCGAGAGCTCCTGCGACGAGTGCGTTGTATCTGGAATGGGCAAGGCTGATCGGAAGCTTTACGGGGAGCTGATCCTTTCCACCCTTGAGCGGGGGGCGCTGAGCCGCGCGTCGCTTGCCTCCGGAATGGGCTCTGCGGGAAGAAACGTCAAAAGGAGGCTTTTGAAGATGCTTAGTTACAGGAAAACAAAGAAAAGCATAGTTACGCTATCAATAGTGCTGGCGATAATATTGGGAGCGTCAGGGATCGCGCTGGCATATGCCTTGCCGGAAACACCAAAGGCTGCGCCAAAGACAGAAATGGCTAAGACAGAAGTGGCTAAGACAGAAGAGCCTTTGATAAGTGATGGAGCAAAAGCGGAGGTACATACTGCTGCAAACGAGCCCAGCGACCCTGAGCTGGATGCTAAATCAAGCGCCGGTTTAGAGGCTTTGCCCGAGACAGGGACAGAGACAGAGACAGAGACAGAGACAGAGACAGATTATCAATTTTTGACATATTATGCCCCTGCCGAACAAATGGTTAACGAGATCAACTCAAAGGGGCTGTACACCCAAAGAAGCTTAATCTCCCAGGATATTACTTTGTTGAAAAGTCATGTCTCTAGCCAGGGGATAATTCTTATATTTGAGCTTCGAGGGGATTTTGAAGAGCCGCTCAGCCCCTTCGCACAGGTTATGTACGATCTTAGGACTGATGACGGCTTTTCTATAGTGGAAGACGGATTCTGCCCAAGCGGATTTTTCAGCTCGGCGCTGATCCTTGAGAACATTCCCAAGGAAAAGGTTGTAATAGAGATTGAGATAATGCCTGGCCAGAATGAGCACTGGATAGGAAGCCTAGGCCTTGAGAAGATGGATAAGCTGATATTTTCCATGGATGCGCTCAAGCTGTCCGGGGCAACCAGGGCCGACCCAAACCGCGAGTTTGTCACAGAGGGTTCATGGACACTTGAGTTCGACGCAAACTTCATTGACCTGCCACCGATAAGCCTTGAGCTTGAAAGCAAGCAAAGCGCAAGCGACAACGGAATCCTGGTTCACAGCTTGGTTTCTGCCCCTATTGCCGCGTTCCTGGATATTGAAATCGATCCTGTGAAAAGCGGATTCACAATCTATGAAGACATATATGGACAGCTATACAAAAGAGGCGATGACGGCTTGCCTTTGAAAATCTATGACGGAGACACATACAAGGGCACTTCAAAACGGATATCACTTTCGCCAGAAGATGAATTTGACAAATTTTCCGATAGCACCCGAGGGGTGTCAGTTGGCAATGCCATGAGATATCAAATGCAGCTTCCTACCCTTTACTTTGACCAGGCCGAAAATGGCAAAGTTGAACTGAGATTATGCAGGGATGATGGGTCGGAAATTGTTTTGGATTTTCGGGTTGCCGGGGAATAAAGTCAATAAAAGGAGCTAAGACAATAAAAGTTTTAGAGGAGCAAAGCAATAAAAGGCCTGTCAAATCGCTTGAGCGATATGACAGGCCTTTTTTGCGCACAATTTAATTAATAAACACGTTATTCCTGAAGGCGTCTGCGTCCTTGCTCTCCAGGGGCACGAACGCTTCTTCCGATTCCCTGGACACGCCATCCAATTCAATTGGAACCGTAATGCTTGCGGCGCTGTTTGGGTTCTGAAACGTCATGCTCAGCACACCTACCAGAACCGATAAAACCAAAGACAAGACTGTTTCCTTCGACATTTCAGCCAGCCTCCCCCTATAAAAAAGGCGGCGAATGGCCGCCTTTCTCTGACGCGTCTCATGCCCAAGTGCGCGTTGCGCTTTATGGCAATTCTATTATGCCACAGATAATGCAAAACGTCAAATCGCTTCACGGCAGGCGGATTTAGGGCAGGTTGGCTTCAAATACTAAAAAAACGCCTATCCTGCGTCAATCACAGACACGCCTTCTGTCAATCCCGCCACCCGAATGAGGGCGCTGACGGCTCTGTCTTCCTCTTCATTGTCAACGTTCAGGCTATAGGCCACTCCTCCGTCTGCGACAATTTTTAGGCATTGATGATATTCGTCAGGGATTTTCTCTCCGTCATCCAGGTAGTCGATCTCGAAGTATTCATCTACGTCATCCTTGTTTTCCAGTACGCACTCGGTGCAGGCTTTCAGGACAGCCTCGCCTAGCTTCATCTTTATTCGCTCAGTCGCCTCCGCTCCGCTAGCGCAGATGATAAACGAGCTGGAACTGGAGTTTGTCACGAATCCTATTCGCGCCTTCATTGGCATCCTCCTTGAGAAAGTGAGCGGCGTAAAAATAAAAAAATATAAATAAAAAAATCACGAGATCTTCGGCAGCTCTCTTTCGCTTCTCCCGCACAACACTATATCATTGGCAATTTGGCATCCTCCCATGCAGGAGCGTCTGTCTCTGCACCCTGGGCAAGCCCTTCTGAAGAACTTGCGAAATTCCTCAAACTGTGGAGAAGCCCATGCTTGCGCGATGGAGCTTTGCCTCAAGTCATGCTCCCAGTTGCCTAACGCGTCAAATGAGCACGGCATTGCCTTCATGTCGGCGGAGATATACATGGACCAGCGGCCCGCCTCACAGGTGTCAAAGGAGTCTTCGTCAATGCCATGCGCCAGGTTCAAGAGTCCTGGAACACTGCAGCTGTCAAACCCCAACTTATGGATGCCCATGTCCCAGTCGCTAGCCAAGTCAAAGAACTTGCTGGCCAAGGGGTTGTCCATGCCAAGGATCTTGGCTTTTGTTCCAAGCCCGATTGGCTTGTGGAGCAGGAAAACCACGGCGTTGACGCCTTCAGGGAATCCTTTGGCGCTCAAGAGCTCATATGCCCTTTGAATGGATTTCTGGGACAAGACGAAATGGACATTTGTCTTTACGCCCTTTTTGATCAAAAGGTCAAGGGTTTTAAGCGTATAGTCGGCTTCATGCCAGCTTACCGCTACAGCGCCGCAATATTCTTTTGCGATCTCAGCTTTCTCCTCGGTCATGCCGCAGCCGGAGGTGGTGAAGTTAGGGATCACTTGGTGCTCTCTCGAATACTCCAGTATCTGCTTGAAGTCCTTATGCATGTCAGGGTCTCCCCTGCCTCCAAGCGCCACCTGGAACGTCTTGTTCTCGCATTCGTCGATGAGTTTCTTGAAATCTTCAAGCGGCATGTCCGGCTTATCGATCTCGAGTCCATTTTGGTAGCATTCTATTCCAGACTTGATGCAGATCCCGCTTTTCCCGCTTGAGCAGGATCCCATGATCCCTATGTCTATGAGTTCCGGGAATGAAGCCATGAAAGGGTCGACACCTGTATCCTTGCCATTTTCGATGACTCCGCTTCTGGCGTAGAAGCCTGTCTTTTGGTTGAAGACAGACACAAACTTGTTCTTCTTGTCAATTTTCTTTATCATGCGCCCTCCTGCATGTCCTTGGCTTTACGCAAAGCCCTCAAGTCATTTGATTTTTCCAGCGCTAGTCTAAGCTCACGAACTCCAATTCGTTTGACTTTTCCAGCACTCCCAAGACATCTTCTATCAAGCCGTCAAAGAACCCTTCCTCGTCCGCGTAAGGGACAGTGGCCAAGGAGACTATTCTTCCTTTCGCGAAGTCTTCCCTGGCGCGTTCGTAAACCTCTTTAAAGGTTTCTTCATACTCCATGAGCTCCTCTTCGTTTTGAAACGATGCGTCAACAAACCCTTTGAGCAGCATGTCGGCAATTGCTATCTTTGTCTTGTCGCTGATAGGCTTGGTGTTCTTTGAAATGTAGTAGAGAGTAGAGCTTGAGTTTGTCACAAAGTCATTCCGGGTTTTCATGTTTCCACTCCTGTTCTTTAAGAAGACAATAGGCACGCACGCGACTTGTTATAAGTATTTGTGAAAAAATAATTGGTTTCAATCGGATTTGAGGTTCTTGTGTCGATATCATGGTATTGGGGCTTGGGTTTGGTCATTTCAAACATTAGTTCCACTAACTGATTATAACTCAACTCTTCTGCTTTGTCAAACATTAAAGCAAAGATTTCGGGTTGGACATCTCTAGCGCTGTTCGGAAGCAAGAATGTCCAAGTTTCAAAGCACGCAAGCCGAATTGTAATTGCTTTGGATTTCACGATGCTATTATTTAAAGGCCTGTCTGGCGTTTGGGCTTGCTATCCTTACCCCCAAAAACCAAGAGCCTCGCAGTTTCCCGCTGATTGATTTTGCCCAAAAAAATCAACCACTGGTTGCTTGATAGTTGACAAAGTTTCCTTTATAATTATCTTGGCAATGATTGGCGAGTCTGATCTGGCTAAACGCTCTGAGCCGGGTTCGAAATTCGGAGGTGGCGAAATGCTCAAAATTGAGCGCCTTACAAAGAAGTACGGGGACAAGCGAGCCGTTGACAATTTGTCTCTGACGATCAAGGCTGGCGAGATCTGCGGGTTCATCGGGCACAACGGTGCTGGGAAGACCACTACCATCAAGGCGGTATGCGGGATCCTTGGCTTTGATGAAGGGGAGATCTGGATAGGCGGCAGCTCTGTGAAGAAAGAGCCGCTCAAGTGCAAGAAGATCACGGCTTATGTGCCTGACAATCCAGACCTGTACGAGTTTTTGTCTGGAATGCAGCATCTGGGGTTTATCGCTGACGCTTTTGGCATAAGCGGCTCTGAGCGGAAGAAGAAGATAGATCAATACGCGCAAATGTTTGAGCTTTCAGGAGATCTGGCTTCTCCAGTATCGTCATACTCTCACGGAATGAAGCAGAAGCTGGCTTTGATTGCGGCTTTGATCCACGATCCCAAGTTTCTTGTCTTTGACGAGCCTTTTGTAGGCTTGGATCCAAAGGCCAGCAGAATGGTCAAAGACCTGATGAGAGAGAAGTGCAACAACGGAGGGGCTGTTTTCTTCTCTACCCATGTGCTTGAAGTAGCCGAAAGGCTCTGCGACAAAGTGGCTATCATAAAGGGAGGTCGGCTGGCTGCTTACGGAAGCATGGAAGAAGTAAAAGGAGATTCTTCTCTTGAAGATGTGTTCTTCGAACTGGAGGGCGATCCAAAATGATTGGAAAGCTGTTCATTCTAAACCTCAAGGCCTTGCTTTCAGGCATATTTCGGATCGGATCAGGGAAGTCAGGCAAGCTTAGGATAAGCTTCGTGATATACGTGGGCCTTGCTTTGGTTCTTTCCTTCTTCATGTTGTTTTACGCGCTGTTCAGCTCGATATGCCAAGCGTTTTTTGATTCCGGATTAGGCTTCATGTACTTCGCAACATTAGGGACTTTGATTTTTGGCCTTTGTGTCATAAGCACAATGTTTGCGGCGTCGGCTATGGTCTTTGGCGCCAAGGACAACGAGCTTTTGCTTGCTCTTCCCATAAAGCCGTCGCATATTTTGATCAGCCGCTTGATGGCGCTGCTGGCTTCGGAATACGGGGTTGCCTTGCTTGCATGCGTTGCGGCATTTTTGCCTTGGGTTGCAGGCGGCTACGCAACTGGGATTGGAATAGTGTTTCTGGTTCTGGGAACATTGCTGCTGCCTCCCATGGCTTTGTCTGTCGCCCTGTTTCTTGCCTGGATACTAAGCTCTGTTTCAACAAGGCTTCGGCACAAGAACATAATCTCTCTTGCAATATCCATCTCGTTTTTTCTTGCCTACATGTACTTCTACATGAACCTGCAAGGCTACATGAACCAGCTTATGGCTAACGGGCAGGAGCTGGCTGAAGCTTTCAAGAGAGCGATGCCGCCTTTTTACGCCTTTGGCGCAAGCATAGCAAACGCGGACTTCGCCCGTTTTTTCATTTTTTTCGTCTGGGCTGTCACCCCGTTTGTCCTGGCTCTGATGCTGTTGGGGGCCAAGTACGGCCAGGTTTTGACTTCAAGCAAAGGGGTTCCCAAGACTGCTTACAAAGAGCGGGATATCCCTGCCAAAACCCAATTGCGGGCTCTTGTGGGAAAAGAGATGGCAAAGTTCTGGAGCAGGCCTATGGTTGTAATGAACTCTTCAATAGGATCGGTATTCCTGCTTCTCTCGCCTCTGGCGCTTGTCCCTCAAGCCGGCATTATGCAGCAGATTGAAACTTTCTCTCAAATGCTGAACATTCCCATTAGCGTGATGTTTGCCGCTATCTTGGCTTTTCTGGGTTCAGCGAACACCCTCAGCGCCTCCCTTGTGTCACTTGAGGGAAAAAGTCTTTGGATCGTAAAGAGTGTGCCTATCGCATCCAAGACCATCCTTCAAGCGAAGATTATTACGCACCTTCTCGTTTCGTCTATTCCCTGCCTATTCGCGTCAGCCTTTTTCTCCCTTTCCGGAAGCGCTGGAGACGCTCTTTTGATATTTATCGTGCCGCAGACGGCTATCGTCTTTATGGCCAACCTGGGTATTGCAATAAACCTTTTCTTCCCCAAGCTGGACTGGACAAACGAAACCTACGTTGTAAAGCAAGGCATTTCTGCCATGATCGCCTTGTTTGGAGGAATGGCTCTATTTGCTGGCTTGGGCATTCTATACGCTCTCGCTCTGAGCTCTGTACTGCCAGCGACACTATTTCTTTGGATCTGCGCTATTGTTTTCGCAATCGTTGGAGCAGCCGCATATTCATGGCTGATGAAGCGCGGAGCGATCATGTTTTCGGAACTTAGTTAAAGGCGGAGCTTAGTTAAAGGCAGAGCTTAGTTAAAGGCAGAGCCTGGGGAAACCCAGGCTCTGTTTTTATAGCGAAAAGCGCAGCTCTTCTCATTCACTGGCATGCATGGCTATGATCTCATCAGCTTCTTCAGCTGGCTTTCGCTTAGCGCCAGCAGGAACTCCAGCCTTCCTTTTATCTTCGCCTCAGGCGAAAGCCTGAACACCCGCCAGAACACTTCCCGGAAGCTATCCTTTATCCTAGTCAAGCCTTCCCTGTACGCTCTGACATTAACCTCAGAAATCTGGGTATCGAAGTCCAGATGGAACGGCCTTGCGTAGACAAAAGCATCCTCTATCCTGCCGCAGTCAAACAAGAGGGATGAGCCTGAGTCAAATATGGGGGCGGGCTTAAGGATCCTGCCAGTTGTGGCGCTTCTGATGAAGCCAAAGTTGCCCAGGTGGCGATCTATGTTTAGGACAATATAGTCTACTATCAGCATCATGTCAAGGACATACCCGTAGTTGCCGTACATCTCCTTGGCTTGGGCGTAGGTTGGCTGAAGCCCTTTTGCCTCAAGCATGCTATGCATCGGGACAAACTCGGAAGTTGAGTTAATAAAGTTGTCACAGACAGAATAGCAGGTCACCTCTCCGTCTGAATTGACTCTTTTCACGCTCTTATACGGGACAGCAAAGCCTGGATAAAGGGCCAGGGACAGAAGGCGGCTTGCGAATTCCTCCCTATAGGGCTGGGCGAAGCTGTTTTTCGCGTTTCCGTATTTGAGCAAGCGCCTTTCTCTATTCTGGGCCTTCCATCTCTTTCTCTGGGTGCCCGAGGTGGCGAAATCGGGAGAGATAGACGAGCTGCGAACGGAACCCGGATCGGAAACATGTGAAGCGAAAGCGTTGCCTTGGCCGGAAACCAGCAATTCTCCTACAGAGTTCGAGAAACTATTATGGAAGAAGTTAACTGCCTTCCAATCAATGTTTTTGTCAATGCTTTTGTCAATGCTTTTGTCCGGCCTTATCCAGTACTGATCAGACAGGCTTAGCCCCATGCTCTTTTCAGCCAGGGACGCGTCTATGTTTTCAATTCCCTCTCTATTAAGAGGGATCCGCCTTTCGGCCCACCATTTTGAAAAGGAGTTCGGCGAAAGATCCAAGCGCCCGTTCTTGCGCATTCCTATTGGGACAAGCCTTGCGTTTTCAGCTCTCAGGTTTGAAACGTCTTTCACAAAAAAGGCGTCACTGGTTACAATGTCAAAGAGCTCCGCCTCGCGGTTCATGAATGTATAGTTCATTACGGCTCCCTTCTTGCTAGTGCATATCCCAAAATTCCTTAATCCAAGCCCTAAGATAAATTTTGGGATATGCGCCTAGTGCGCCAGGGTGAAAAGGGCTTTGCTTTTGCTCCCTGGGCGATCTATCAAACATATGTTCTGATTTGATTATGCCACAGCTTGGACTGGGTGTCAATACCCAAGCCGAAAATTTATTCGATTTGTAATGGCAATATTTCTTGGTTTAGCCCTGTTTTTCGATAGTGTTCGCGGTTTTATGGGATATGTTTCGAAAGAAGCGAGCTTTTTTTAAGTTATAAATTGCTAATAAAAAAGCCGTTCGGGATGAGCGGCTTTTTTAAGGCTTTTTAGGGCAAACCCGTAATCTTTCTCTGCCTTGAGGATCCGCACGATCTCCTTTGGGTAAGCCGAGGTCTTGAACTCCAGTGAATAATGTCAAAGGCCTTGGGGCAGGCGCCCCAAGGCCTTTGACGCGCCGCATTTGCCGCCCAGACGGGCAATGATAAACATGTTTTCATTTGAGCGCTATCAGTATGACAGATAGCTCCTATCCTAGAATGTAGGATAAACATTAACACAAGCCTATGGCAGCATTTGTTTACCTTTTCATAAAACCACTCAATATTTTATCGCCTCTTGTAAAAAGCAACAACTCCGTTCTGTACAGAGAGTCAATATCTTAGATTTCTATCAAGCAAAGCCCAAACTCAGCATAAACATTCTAATTGTATTAAGTTTTTTCTAATCGCCACTATATAGATCACTCCAAAGTCCATCACATACTTGAATTTGCCCGCAAATGCAGGTTTATGTCCTCAATTAGAATTTCCGACTTATCCTTCAGAAACGCGTGTTTACAAGTAGTTGTAAACCCATTTTAATGTTCTTAAAAACCCTTTAGGACAGGCACTTCGTGCGCTTCGCGCTTTAATTCTTACATGAATAGCATTGATTTTGACATTGAATTGCGCTTAATAAATTCAGGTGCTATTATAATAAATGAACTATTTCTGCCACTTCTTCTGCAAAGCGGCGCTACGCTTTCATGAGAAACCCCTTGGCTCAAGGCTGGCAGGATTTACGAGTATCTAATAATGCAAATGATGTCTCAGGCTTTAGCAAACAGTTATACTGACGAGCGGGTTGCGTATCCTTTGAGTCCTAAAGCACAGGATAATTAGATCCTCTTTTTACACGCAGGTATACCGACGAGCAACGCTTGTTGGCATTATAGCCCTATGTGACCCTCTATATAAACCCCGCCAGGCTTATGCTGCCTTTGGGAAGTTGGAGGGGCTTGCAGCGTATCCTGGCGTTATAGCAGCGAGCGAAAAGAACTACATTTTTCGCTCATCATGAAGGTTGTCCACGAGGGAATTCAAAAGATTAACTTAACATTTGTTTTCGCTCGCGGGTTATGCAGCGGCTTGACCTACACCAAACCCCGGCTTGCTCACGCCTTCATGATTTCAGGATATGCCTTCTCGCAAGGATGCGATTGATTTCGGTATCTCGCAATGCCAAGAATATGCTCTAGCCAATCGCTCTGTCTCTGCTTTGCCAACGGTTAAACTGCCCCCTTATACCAATCGGCACGGGTTGCATTTCCTTGGCATAATATGGCCAGCATGAGAAAGTTGCGACGGCATTGCGCTTTTGATAAAAACCGAAATATTCTATATCAGTGAGCAGATACACTATAGCCCGGCGATTCCAGGCAGGCTTAAGAGATCTTGCGTAAATTCCGCAAACTGCTCCTGGTATAAAGGCGAGAGGAGGAGAGATATTAGCTAACTCGAAAAAGAGCTAGCAGACAAACATTTTAGCGTAGTTAGATAAAGAGGGAGGATTTTTGCGTGAGAAACAAGAGAATCATAGCGCTCTTTTTGAGCGTTGCCATGATCCTGTCAGTGTTCACCTTTCCAGTGCAGGCCGCTGGCTCAGACACATTCCAGATCATCGGCAAGACATTCGAAAACGGCTTTGGCGCTATAGCCGTAGCAATCAACACGACTACCGCGACTACCACGTCTAGCATTTCGGTAAAAATCAACGACAATGTACTTGTGCCAAGCACCATTTATACTAACAGCGAACCAGCAATCGACGAAACAGGTGCTGGAGCAGACGGCGAATACATCATTGTTGAGCTTGGCGACAAGTATGCCGATGAAGTCGACGGGAAATATTCACTTTTGAAAAAGGTAGGCGAAAGAAACGTCCTTGATTATGAAATCAGCGTCACTGTTGACGGAACGCCCTATGACCCTGATGGAACCAAGCCTATCATATACACTAACACCTCGGGCTTCAAGCCGTTTGAATCAACCGCAACCTATGAAAACGGCGCAAAAATGAAATATCAGCTTTATGAACCAGCCGACGCTGGTTCCGATCTTCCCCTTGTTGTTTGGCTTCACGACGAAAGTGAAGGCGGCACAGACACCGAGGCTGGCTACAACGGCATTACGCAGATCCTTGCCAACGAGGGCGCAGTGGGCTGGCTCAACGAGCTTACTACTGGCCAGGCGCTTTTGACTTCCGGGAGCGCTCTTACAACATCCGGATCCGCATTGGATCTTCAGTTCTATGTAGTTGCGCCTCAAGCGTTTTACGAATGGGATTCGAGTGCTGAAGATGCCAAAAATGCAGCCCTCATTGACCAGTTGATTAAAGACCTTATCGAGGCCTACCCCAATATCGATCCGAATAAAATCCTCATCGCAGGAAGCGGTACTGGCGGAGCACAAACGCTTTTCCAATTGATATACTCCAAAACTGTAGATGATGCAGTGCAGTTCGCTGGTGCCATCTCTATTGGCTCTACGTATGAATTCTCTGAAGGTGAGCAAGCGATTTTAGATGATTTCGGTTCTAACCTTAGAACCTTCGAATCCACTGAATTAATATCAGTGCTTAACAACGAAAACGGCGATCTGGAATGGCTCCTTGAGCAGAAACTATCGCCTGACGAAGCGGAACCTACTCCCACTCCCACGGATGCGCCTACGCCTACTCCCACGGATGAGCCTGAGCCCACTCCCACGGATGAGCCTGAGCCTACTCCCACGGATGAGCCTGAGCCCACGCCTGTCGTTCCTCCAACCTACTGGCCTTATGTTCCTTACTATCCAGCCGTCACTCCAGCCGCTCCTGTAATATTTGCGGTAAACATCAACTTCAGCTTGCAGCCAGTCGTTTACGCGGACGCTCTCAACAGTCTTGGCCTTCTTTACGGAGT
>JAISWZ010000201.1 GCA_031270945.1 Clostridiales bacterium
GTTACCATTTTGCTTCCTCCTCTAAGTCATGACTTCATATCTATTTTTCCACGAAAATGCGTATGTTAGTCGCTTAGAGGATTAAGTTTATTTTGTTCACCACTATTAGCTTTGATGCGCCTTTAAATTTAGGGATATGCTCTTAAAAAATACTATTCAAAGGAGGTTGTTTAGCGCAACTCGTTATCGCCTGAAGAATCTGTTTCATCCTTTTTCAAGCCATATTAGCTTTTTGGTTTTTCGATGTTGTTTTAATTAATGGTTCTGCCGCAAGAACTCCATCAAGGCCTTTAAACCAAAGCCTTGACTAAAGGCTGATACTGTGGGCAAAACTTAAGTTTACGTCTGCCGTCGGGGTAAAGACGAGGTTTTAGACCTGGCACATGGATAATAAATTTCGAGATATGCTTTTAAAAAAACACCTACTCAAAGGAGGCTGTTTCGTGCTACTAATTATTGCACAATTCGTATTATATTCACTGATTTGGTTAATTATCGCATTTAATAAGGTTCCTATTTTATCAGCTATATTCGTCACTTTACTAATAGGCGAGCAAATTGTTGTTTTGTCTAACTTAAAAATGAGATATTGGTTTCCTTCTCTTCCCGTGTATTTTGCCGTCGGAGTTTTTTGTGCGTCGGGCAGTTTATTGTTCTTGGAAATTAATCCCGTTTTCATTTTAATATTTTCAACGATTTTTTCTTTAGTGATTCAAATCGTTTTAATGATTTATGTCACACGTATGGAGAATAATCCAACGTTTAAATTTCTAAATATTATCAACTACGCTAATTTCGATGAAAGCACAGAAAATAATAAGATTGAGAATATTTATAAACCTTCAAAAACTTTAATATTAGCCGTTGTATTTCAAACAACTTTATATTTTTGTTGCTTTTTCATTTTTGAATTAATTCTTGACTTATGGTTTTGTATTGTTCCACTTATTATGGCTGCTTCTATCCCGATAATATTAAAGTTCAAGATTAGAT
Source organism: Clostridiales bacterium (assembly GCA_031270945.1). GTDB lineage: Bacteria > Bacillota > Clostridia > Lachnospirales > WQUN01 > JAISWZ01. Next base: position 994 of record JAISWZ010000201.1, read on the forward strand.
ATTGGGCTTTATCGATTGGCGTTTTTGGATTTTTAGACTCAATCCTGTCTAGTTATGGTCTTCTACTAAATTTTGGCGCTCAATTTTTGATTCTTCCTTTGATGATCGTACAACTGCTTGCAATTTCCGTGTATTCTATAGTTAGATTAAAAACGAGATACCATAGATTCCTTTCTAACGCTTTGAATTCGCCTGATGAGCAACTCCAGAAAGCGCCAGGACAAAATTGATATCAAGAGCATATCTCAAAATTAATTATTTGGCTCGAATGACATTGAATCGAGCCCATGCTCAGGAGAAATCGGGCCTGAATAAAGAGGATGTGATTTTATGAAGAATGTTATTAAGTTTTTTGGATCCCTATTCATAATGCCAGTAATCGCCATGGTCATATTCTTTTTGATCAAGGTAGGTGTCGACCTTTCGAACCTCTACGTTTTGCTGCCGTTTGGGCTAGTCGCGCTGATATTTTTTTGCCGACCTAAGTTTGCAAATAAGACCCCAGAGCGCGGCACAGCGTCAGTTGTGGATTACACCATCCACGCCGCTGATATCGACAGAGATGAATGCATGTGATATTAACGAGCGGTATGATTTCGAATTTTCTTGTCATTAGCGAAAGCGAGCCCGCCTGGCCTCAAAGGCGGACAAGGATCATCCAATGACGATTAAGTGTCTCCATCCCTATATCCAAATCTCTCCATAAATCTTCAATGCCATGTATAGACTTTCAGGTTGATATGCGCTAAAATAATCTCAAGAGCAGATATCCCAGAATCAGTATTCAACCTAATCCAGGGCATGTCCCAAAGATATGCCCTGCATGGCGGCTACCCCGCCAGGGGGTCTAACATGGAAATACTAAGCATCAGAAAAGGCTTTGCTTCCGACCACAGCTCTACCTCCTATGAGTTTCTGGCCGTGGACAAGCCTTTAGGAAATGTTGAGAAAGCCGCAATATCCAAGCTCTCCAGCCGTGTCACACCTACTGCCAGAAGGGCAAGCTTCATTTACCACTCAGAGTTTGGCGATCTCCCTAACGGTTGGAAGCCATTGGTAGAGAAGTATTATGACTTGATGTATGGCGAGTCATACGGCACCTGGACTTTGGTCTTCGCTTTCCCGGCTGCCCCAAGCCAAATCGAAGAGTTGGAGAAGTACGTGTTTGATGACGGCGAATCGCAGGTAATAGAGGTACACCAAGCCAAAGGTCGCGCAACTGTTGTTGTGTATTGCTACTTGGAGCCCGATGAATCGCTGTTCAAGAGAGATAAGCTGGACAACATTTCATGCACAGGCCTTTTCACGTTGATGATGCAAATCCGAAAGCAGCTTATCAATGGCGACTACAGAGCATTGTACGCCTTATGGGAAAAGTATTACCCAGGGGATGAAGGAATGCCCCCAAAGCCGAAGGAGCTTGATTCAGGCTTGGATGTCATCTCAAATTTCAGCAGCGTCTTGGCTGACTCGGAATACTGAGAGCATGGCAATCCAGCTCAAATTCCCAAGCCAAAAAGAGGCAGCGAATCTGCCTCTTTTTGTTTTGAGTCCAAGAAGCAATGACTACCGCTTCAGGATATAACGAGCATAGCGGTTGTCTCCGATTTTTTCTATAGCGCCTTCCTTGACTAACTCACGAAGCAACGCACGAATGCGACCTGATGACAGTCCCTTTGTTTTCGCCAATTCAGACGAATAAGCCTGTCCGTTTGTTTTAATAATAGTAATAATTTCCTGCTTTCTATCACCCTCTTGACTACCGCTTACAACCGCTTGATTACCGCTTGCAACCTCTTGATTACCGCTTGCAACTGCTTGAGGGCTGACTATCGGATTTGTTATGTCTACCGCGTTCCTTTTCAACGTGACTTTGAATAAACCCTCAAACACAAAAGTGGGCTCAGCAACATTTGCTTTGCGGGCAGCCTTCATCATTCTACCGATGCCTGTTCCCATTTGCTCAATATAGCCAATGCGGAAAAACATGCTTGCGACAACAGGGTTTCGCGCTATAGTTACGGTTCCAAAATTCTCGCGGGTTATGCCCGTGCAGACTCCGCCCGGGCTCACGATATCCACCCGGTCATCAAACACCTCTACCATGACACGTGATCCCTTCTCGAAATAGTCCCGGTGGCAGACGGCGTTGATGACAGCTTCCCTGAGTGCCGCCTCAGGCAATTCAAGGATATTCTCGCGCCTTAGACCTTCAATCTTATAGCTAACCCGAAGGTGTTTTTTCAAGAAAATAATAGCATCCTCGACATTGCTTAACATGTCGCCGTTCATTTCCTTCGCATCAAGAATGTACACTTTGTTCGTTCCCTTATATAGTGCGCAGACAATCCCGGCATGGCGAAACAAAACGTCTTCATCGTTAACACGGAAAAACAGAGCTCCGGCATTCGTAAAGCACAGTCTGTCGCCAGCCATTCCTGCGCAGTTCAGGTTTTTCAAAATGGCCTCCCTGCCAATTGCCTCGCAGATATTCGCCTTCTGAACATACCGCTTAAACGCCGCCTCATTGAACCGCTCATCAATCGGCAAATCCTTGCGAATCATTTCATCGTAACGCACCCGGCCTTCACTTCGGAAGAATTCAACGATGCTGTCTCTGTCCAGTTTCTGCGAAACAGGCCCAGACCTCAGATAAAACCCCGTCGGGCATGAGTAGGGCTTTTGTGTTCCTTTGGGAACTGTCAACACGACTACATTGCCTATCTCATCAATGCTTGCCTTCAGGCGCGGCTCGACTTTATTGACAGCTTCCTGAATGCGACACCGGGCAGAGTTGCTCGTATCCGCCCCAACGATATAGCCCTTATCATGGATTCCAATATACACTTTCCCCCCAGAGGCGTTTGCAAACGCGCAGATCCCTGCCGACAGCTCTTCATCTGGCCTTTCCTTGAATTCAACTTTATAGCCTTCACCCTCGCTGAGAATTGCTTCCCAGTCATTTGTCATCATTTAAAACCTCCTAAGTATAATGATCTAGATTTATCTAAAGTACCATATAAAACCAAGTATTCTTCAAGCAAGACCTCAGAGCGTCACCGACACAATCTTATGTAATATAAATACCAGTCATTTTATAAGCACGCTTTTTGATTTTGCGATTATTAACATTTGAATCCAGTCTGTCCACATATGTGCAAAAGAATTCTATCATAGAAACGCTAGGCCGTCAACATATTATAACAGATAAGTTTTAAATTAAGGCAAAATCAGAAATTTTTCTCTGCACGCCTGAAAACTTATTGTTCATTCTTTAGAAGCCTCCGATTAGCCTGGGTATGGAGATTTTCTCTATCCTTTTCTGAATATACGCAAAAATTACCAGGTTAGCCATAGCATGTACCTAGTCAACCTGCAAAACCAAAGAGGCGTTCTCTCCGCCTCTTTGGTTTTGCTCCTGATATCTATCCGCTATTTATCCGCAACAAATACCTTAGCTCCGCTTCCTATGTAGCCATGTCAGGCCTTTCTCCTATTGCACCCCTTCCTCCTATCGCATCCCTTTCTCCTATCGCGTCCCTTTCTCCTACTGCGTCCTTTTCTCCTGTCGCGTCCTTTTCTCCTATCACGTCCCGTACTTCTATCGCCTCTATCTCTTCTTCTCCCTCTATCCCCTCTATCCCCTCTATCGCTTCCGCTCTCTCAGCCCCGACCTTCGCTTCCCGAAGGCAATTCTTCTTAAATCTCCCATACTGAAGGCGGCAAAGCACCAAACCAATTGCAATAGCGATCACGTCTGTTGCAATAGGAGCGGCAATAATCCCGTTCAGCCCCGCCAACGCGTTGAGGATGTAGAATACGGGCAGCAGTATCAAGCCTTGGCGCAGTATTGCGAGAAAAGTTGCAAAGAAGGCGTTCCCTGAACTCTGCAGGAAGTTTGCGCTCAAGTAAAACAGCCCCAGGATTGGCGCTGTAAGCAGATGAATTCTAGCTATCCGCATGCTCAGCGACATCAAAGAAGGATCCTGAAGGAACAGGGATACCAACGGCTTGGTGCATACATAGCAGATGGCTGTAAGGGTCAATCCAGTAACCAGTGTGACAATCCCTGTCTTTTTCAAAAGCTCCCATGTCCGGGGCACATTCTTCGCTCCGTAGTTGTAGGCCATTGCTGGCTGAACGCCGATGCATATGCCCATGATAACCATGACCACAAGAAGCGTAGCCTTTCCAGCCACGCCAATGGCGGCGATAGTGTCCGATCCATATCCAGCCACCACCCGGTTTTGCAGGGCGTGAGCTACGCTTACCATAAAGTTGCTGGCGGCGCTAGGCAGACCCAATGCCAGTATAATCCCGACCTGCTTTGGCGCTTTTGCGGCTTCTTTGGGATTCAAGCTAAGACTTCCGCTTTTTCTGACAATGTAAAAGATCAAATAGACTGCTCCAGCCAGATTTCCAATAACCGTAGCTATCGCCGCTCCGCTTACGCCCATGCCGAACACCAGTATGAACAGGGGATCAAGAATGATATTTGTCACTGTTGAGATCCCGTTTCCGATCATGGCCTCTTTGGCAGACCCCTCAGCGCGGATGATATTGGCGAAGGCGTTCGTAAAGACGATTACAGGAGCGCCCGCCACCAGCCACCCCAGGTAGCTGCTTGCGCTTTCCATGGTATCCGAATTTGCTCCCAACAGCCTTACTATTCCATTTAGGTTTAAAAGTGTCGCTGCCGCAAGCACCGTGCCTAGAGCCAGGCACAACATAAAGCATAGGCTCGATAGGGTCTTTGCCTTCCCTAAATCCTTGTTCCCCAGCGTCTTGGCTATCGCGGCGCAACCCCCGCCTCCGATCAATGTCCCGATGCCCATCATGATCATAAACACCGGCGAAACCAAGGATATCGCCGCGATCTGGCTGGGATCGCCCTGCAAGCCCACAAAGAGCATGTCAGCCATGCTGTAGAGCACCATCACAAGCATCGTTACGATGGCAGGTATGCTCATCTTCGCAATGACCTTCCAGACGCTGCTCTCGCCAAACAACTTATCAGTATTCATAAACTCACCCTTCTTATTTCCCGATAAAACCCGCCTAAGCAGGCGCACTGCGAACGACAAGAAAATTCTAAATTTCCGCTCGCAAGTTTAATTGGACACTTGCATAGTTATTGCAATTCCAGTATACTAGGTTCAGCGGAATTATCAATCATCAATATCCCGCCAAACGTCCAATTAATGAGGGGCCTGCTTATGAATACCAAAAACAATACGAGAGCAAAAAACACACGCGCGAGGATACGTGACGCGGCTATCGATCTCCTGCAGAATCACAGCCTTCAGCAGCTGACGGTTCAAGCCATTTGCGAGAAGTCAGGGATCAACCGCTCCTCCTTTTACGTGCATTACCAGGACGTGTACGACATGATGGAGAAGATGAACAAAGAGCATGAAGCAGAGGTAAGCAACGTATTCCTCCAATCAGGAGTGTCAACGGACAGCTTTCGCTCCCCCAGCAACCTGGTTATACTCATCGAGTACATTAGCCTGAATAGAACTTTTTACAAGGCGTACTTAAACGGGTTCGGCTACTCAGTGATAGAGTACGGAATGAGCGAGCTCTACGCGTCCCTCTTCAAGCCCATGCTTCAAAATCTTGGCGTAAAAGATGAGATGGCACGCCAGTACCACTTCACGTTTTTCAAGTGCGGCTTGCTGGCGGTTATACGGCAATGGCTTGAAAACGGATGTGCAGAAAGCCCAAAAACGCTTGCCGATATCATCTGGAAGAGCGTTCCCCCATTCCCGGATCCCAGCAATCAGGCTTAAAATCATCTCAGCCCGCCTGGTTTCCAGGCGGGCAAAGAAAGCCCCTGGCGCTACGCGCCAGGGGCTTTCTTTGCGGGTTGCATGCAGTGCTTTACGCTTGGACAAAGGTCTCACATAAGATACGATTCCAGCCCTGCCCTTGCTTCTTTTTATTTTTGCTCTTTTCAATCCAATCTCTCCCTGATTTTATAACCCAGTCCCTAATTCCATTCACAAAAACAAAGAGGCGGAACCACCGTCTCTTAGTTTTCGTTCTGATATTTTTTCGTATCAAACATAACATAATATATACTATGATTTACCGAATTAAGCATCTTACGCATTGTAAAAAAATCATATTTCGTGTAACAGTCTAACCTTGCTGTTATATACTAAATAAAAATGTAAATGTAAAGTAAGAAAATAATGCTTGCAATCCAACCCACATATAGGTTAAAATTAAAAAACGCACATTAGTAGCGCGTAGAGGCGCTGAAACGCTAAAAAAGCTTAAATTTCCGTCTTTTTTAAGTGTTTAGCCAGTTTTGCAATGTGTTGCAAAATATCATCCTATTATTCTTATTAATCTCGAAAAATCGCTAGATCAAGGGATTTTTTTAACCCACTCTGGCATTAAAAACGCTATTCTAAATGTTCTGATAAAAAGCAAAGATTTTTTATGCTTGCTTTCTAGATCTCCAGCCCCCTAGGGCGGATACTTGCTTAGCCTTGCGGTGCCCTAAAACGGGTACCTATGAAACAGCTCTGTAGTCTCCAGGATCAAAATGTCCCCGTTCACCGTGTCCTCGATCCTTTTCAAGAAAGGCGCGGCTTGGTCGTAGGGCATTATGAACCCGAATTCCACCTGGTCTGTGTATGCTGGCTCGGTTTGAGCCAGATCAACCAGGCTCATCATATGCTGGATCTTGCCCCAGTTATGATATGATACAACAGCTCTAGCCCTTGCGCACCGTTTGTGCAAGCAAAGGCTATTTGCCAAGCAAAGCTTGGCCGCGCCGCCATAGGCTCTGACCAGGCCGCCGGTTCCAAGGAGGGTTCCGCCAAAATAGCGGGTTACAGCTATGACAGCGTTTAGGATGTTTTCTCCCTTAAGCAAGTTAAGTATTGGAACCCCAGCAGTGCCTTGGGGCTCCCCGTCATCACTCATGCGTTCAAGCCCCTCTATTCTGTAAGCGAATGCCGTGTGCCTGGCCCCCCTATGCGCAAGCCTTCTGGCCTGAATAAAGCTTTCAGCCTCGCTTTGCGCATAGCAGGCGCAGCCGGCCGCTATGAACCGGGACTTTTTTTCTATTAGTTCAGCCTCGCTCTCTTTGGAGAAGGTCAAAAATTCGTCAATCATGGCTTTAATACGAAGCGCTGCAGCCTCCCAGACAGCTCCTGATCCAGGAATGCCGTTATGAGCGTGCCGTCCTCTTTGTAGTCTTCCTCCAATATTTCGCACCTGTCGTGGATCGCCTTGACCAAGGCGCCTTCTGAGTACGGAAGGAGAACGGTTTCTTTGATCCGGTAGGCCTTGATCAGCTCCGCTATCTTTTCGGCTAGCTTGTCCAGGTTCTCCTTGTTTTTAGCTGACACTAGAACGGTCGCTGCTGCCCTGGAGTCCTGGCGCCTTTCAGCGCCTTCCAGATCCATTTTGTTGAATACAGTGATTACAGGCTTTGAGCGAAGCCCTAGCTCGTCCAATGTCTCGTAAACCACTTGCATCTGGGTTTCACAGGCAGGATTTGAAGCGTCCGCCACATGAAGCAGGATATCAGCGTCCTTAAGCTGCTCCAAGGTTGCCCTGAAGGCTTGAATCAGGTTATGGGGGAGCTTTTGGATGAAGCCTACAGTGTCTGACAGCAAAAGCTCTCCGCCCTCAGGCATGTCAACTTTTCTTGTTGTAGTGTCTAGAGTCGCAAAAAGCTTGTCCTCTGCCAAAACCCCAGCCTCTGTCAGCGCGTTCATAAGCGTTGACTTTCCTGAATTGGTGTATCCCACAAGACAGGCCAAAGGGGTGCCAGCCTTTTTGCGCTTTTGAGACAGAAGGGATCTCTGCTTCTCAATCTCCTCCAGCTCTCTGTTCAGCTGGGTTATCCTGTTCCTGATGTGTCTTCTGTCTGTCTCCAGCTTGCTTTCTCCAGGGCCTCTAACGCCTATGCCCCCAAGGAGCTTTGACATCTGCGCCCCTATTCCTGTCAGATGGGAAAGCCTGTGCTTTAGCTGGGCAAGCTCCACTTGAGCCTTGCCTTCAGACGACAGAGCGCGGGACGCGAAAATGTCAAGTATGACCATGGTTCTGTCAAGCACTTTGACGTCAAGCCGTTTTGCCATGTTCTTGATCTGGGACGCCGTAAGCTCGTCATCGCAGACAACCGCTTCAGCCCCAAGCTCAAGCACCAGGCTGGCCAGCTCATCCAGCTTCCCTGTGCCAAGGTAATGGGCAGGGTGGAAGGAGTCCCGTTTCTGGGACATCCTCCCCAATGACTCGCCACCGCTTGTCTCAACCAAAAGCTCAAGCTCATCCAAGCTGGCCTTTACCGCGCTTTCATCCTCGGGGCTGGAGGCTACGAGGATCGCTTTCTCTTTTTGTTTTTCGGTTTCAAACATCATTTACCTCGCAAGATTCTTAATTATTTACGCGCTTTCGGCCAGCCCCTTTGGGGGCTCCTGCTGGCTTGTATGGCGCTTTGCCTCGAATATAGCCTTTATTGTCAGCACCACAGCTGGGCCCATTATTATCCCAAATACGCCCAGAAGCTTTATCCCTGCGTACATGCTCATAAGCGTCACCAAGGGGTGTATCCCTATCTGGCTGCCAAGAACCCTTGGCTCCACTGTCTGCCTGGTGATAAACACCACGCCGTATATCATCAGAAGCGCTGCGCCTGTAAAGTACTTTCCGTTCAGGAAGCTGATCACAGCCCAAGGCCAGAGTATCGCTCCGCTTCCAAAGACCGGTATCGCGTCTACCACAGCTATGAGAAGCCCCATGAACATGGCGTAGGGGTATTGCAAAATGGCAAGGCCTACAATAACAATGCAAGAGACTATGCTCATCATTATAAGTTGAGCCTTGAAATAGCCCAGTATGGCGTAAGCCATGCCTTTTTTGACAAACGAGACCCTTTCCCTGAGCCACTTTGGCGTCTTGTCCCTAAGCCAGCCAAATATCTTGGCCCTGTCCTTCATGAAGAAGAATGCAGAGATGAAGCTTAAGAAAAAGCCTACAATTACCCCTGGGATGTTTGTTACCACGTTCCAGGATCCGCTCTTGACTCCGTTACCTAGAGCTGAGGAAAAAATGCTTATTACGTTGGCGCCGGTAGTTGGCACCAGCTCCCGTATTCCAGCAGGAAGCAGGGCAAGCATTGACTCGCCCCATCGCCTTGCTCTAGCGTAAAGCCCAGCTTCATCCTCCAGGTACGCTGGAAAGCCCCTGATAAAAGATCTGGCCTCCATTGTGATCTTTCCGACCAATAGAACCCCGATCCCGCCTATCAGAACAATCAGCACCAGCAGACATATGACGGATGCCGCCGTTCGCCCGAACTTGAACTTGTGCGCCAATAGCCCCATTAACGGCTCCATGGCCAACGCCATCAAAAGCCCTACAACAAATGGGGCCATGAGCGGGAAAAAGTAAATCATGAAAAAATATACGGTCAGGAGCAAACCGCAGGCAAAGGCCACTTTGTCGATCGCCTGCTTGTGCTTCTCGTAGAACGCCGCCATGTCAATCCTCCCTGCAGTCTCGCGCTTCGCGCTGCCCCCCGAAGGGGGGCTAATAATTTATACGCGAAAAGCGCCGCCTGGTATGGCGCGGCTCCATGTCCGTCCAGAAGTCGATGGATAATAACCCATATCGAGCGCATATCCTTGGTGGATAAGCTCGCCAGACTGGCTAGGACATCAAAAGCAGTATATCACCTGTCTAAAGGGTTGCCAAGATAAACTTTGGCTATTATAGAGAGGTGCTGGCAAAAAAACATATTATGTTGCTGGCTTTTAGAATTTCAAGCCTCAGCCAACTTTAAAAAAAGGCAGAGCTTTTCGCCCTGCCTAGACTATGCTTTTTCTTCTCGCTTCAAACTTCTGCAGGCTGTCAAGCCCCAGGACTATGCCGTCGTGGATCACTTCAGCCATCTTCATCACCAGGTGGAGCCTGGTGTTTTGCAAGACGGAGAAATCCATGCCGGATGAGATGTTTACTATTCCAGTGATAGACGTATGCCCCACAGAGGGAAGATCCTTGCACAAGCCCGCGCCGGGGCAGACGGGGCCATCCCCTATTGTCAGGAACCCAACGCTTTCAAGCTTCCCCAGACATGCGTCCACGGCTATTATCAAGGGGTTTGCGTATTTGTCGTTGATAAACTCCATAGTTTGCAAAATGTTCTTGGCGTGCACTGGCTTCTCCAGAGTTCCGTATACAGACGCGAATACCTGGCTTGAGAGAGAGGCTTTCAGCTTATGCCCTGCCAAGGGCCCAAGGCTGTCTCCCGTCGCCCGGTCGGTGCCTATGCAAAGAATTACCATGTGGTTATGCATGTGTATCTTTGGTTTGACGTTTTCGTGGAACAGTTCCGCGAAAGTCAGAGCGGCGCTTTCCTTCAAGGCGTTGATATAGTGGACGTTCCTGTTCAAGGCGCAAACCTCCAGTGGCAAATTTTAATAGCGCATATCCCAAAATTGATTATAAGGCTTGGAAAAGTAACGCGTTAAAACATCGCATGACTTTTCCTTCGCCATTTTGGAATTTTGGGATATGCACTTAAAGAGCGAAAAAACCGCTCCATCCGAAGGTTCTCAGGAGCTATATTAGCGAGCATCACATACTTGCCATCATAATCTCTTGAGTGTATCGCATGTCGCGCCTAGGGCGCTTGCGCTCTGGCGCATCCCAAAACGAAAACCTCGGGACATGCTTTCAGGCGCTGGAGCGCCGCCTTTTTGCGCGGGCCAAGCCGTCCGCTAAAGACAACCCATTCCCTGGCCCGTCTCGCGCCGCTCTTTGGGGGCTTGGGGCATGGCTTGGCGCATACCCCGCTTAAAGCAGCCTGCACTGAGCGTTTGACCTTTGACATCGGGCAAACGCTATCAAGCCAAATCTGAATTTTGGGGTATGCACTTGGTAATCTAATTTTTCCCGATAAACCTTAAAATAATTTTGGCAAATTACGGGACGGCAATTCGCGTTTTCTTTGCCAAACCCAGCGCTCCCATTTTTAGCAATGGGATCTCTCTTATAAAGCCTATTCGTTTTTTTGTGTTAAATGCCAACAGTCGAAACTTGACACAAAAAGAAACAAAAAAAATATTTAGTATAACATAAATTTCCATTTATCTCGTTTTAGATCTGCTAGACTGGACATGAGGGGATTTTTATAGTTTTTTTCAGGTGACAGAATTCTTGGTTCGCCTGCCCCCAAGGGCTTGAAGCTAGTGTGGAAGCGGGTAAGTGCATATCCCAAATTTCCGAAATGGCGCTGGTAAAATCCTGGCGAATGCTTTAACTAGTTTGCTCGGGCTTCTTCGAGCAAACATCTGGATTTTTCCGGCACCTCGGATAAAATTTGGGGATATGCTCTAAGTGCATATCCCAAAATTCTGGCGACCGCAACTTTTGCATAAGCAAGAGCCTTCGCTAAAGTTTTGGAATATGCGCTAAGGCAGAGAGGGACAAGCGCTTATAAAAGCTTATGTTCTTATGTTGCATGCATGCCTATGGCATAACGGGTTCAGCCGCCCTCAGCATAGCCGCCTTCGACACGCCACGCACAAGCCGCTAATCCAGGAGGGATAGCATGGAACATTTTGAACTGCCGGCAAACATCAAGCAAATCGGCTCAATCGGGGAAGGCGTTCGCATCTATATTGAGGATACGGTATGCAGCTACCTGTACGAGCTTGGCGCTGACGGAGGAAACCAGGATCGCGTGGCGCTTTTGGCCGGCAAATACATGGTTATCGACAGCCAGCCCATTCTCTTCATTGGCGGAGCGATCCAAGCCAGGCACACCGAGGTGCAAAACGGGCTTGAGGTCTTTACTGAAAAGTCCATGGACTATGCGGAAGAGATGCTGGACAAGCACTTCCCGTCAATGAAAATAGCAGGATGGATGCTTTCCCAGCCAAGCTACGGCTCAGGAGTGACAAGTGGCGTTGTTGAGGCCCACTTGGAGACATTCAAGAAGAAGTACCAGGTGCTCTTCGTAATGGATCCCATCGAGAGAACAAACGCGTTCTATACATACACAAAATCAGGGATGGCGTTGGAAGAAGCCAAGGGCTACTTTATTTATTACGACAAGAATGAAGGAATGCGGGGATATATCGAGGACTGCAGGGATGAGCCGAAGCCTGCGCCTATAGCTGAAGCCAGGCCGACAGCCAGGCCAGCGGCGCCAGACACGCTCTCGCGGGCGCGGACAGCGTCTCGAAGCGTCCAAAAGGACTCTTCAGAGCAAAAGAGGATACTGAATCTTTTGGTCGGGCTAAGCGCGGTTCTTTTCATTGTTTCCTTCATAATGGGCGCTGGCCTTATCCAGAACCAGGACAGGATATCAAGCCTTGAAAGGCAAGTGGCTGTGATTAACGCTACGTACTCTCCCACAAGCGTCACAGAAACCGGTTCCAAGGACACAATCGCTCCAGCGTACGCCGCCAGCAGCGACGCGATGGCGACAGGCGAGCCCAAGGATGCTGTTGAAGACGCAGTTGGAGCAAGCGATGAGCCCGGAGAGGTGGCTGCCAAGCCAGACCCTACAGTTGAGCCCGTTCCAGAGCCAACCCCAGAGCCAACCCCGACGTTGGCGCCTATGATCTCCGAAAGGCCGGATAGCTATACTGTGAAGGCAGGAGACACGCTCATATCCATAAGCGTCAAATTTTATGGCACTGCTGAGATGGTGCAGCGAATTATGGATTACAACGGAATCGAAGATCCTAACACGATTTTTTCGGGCAAAACTATTCAGTTGCCTGAAGAATAGCGATATGATATATTATAATAGGATGCGGCGGAAGGCGGCGCTTGCCCGTTGGAGATTCTCCAGCGCCTACGCATGCCAGCCTGCGAAGAGCCCTATTGCGCTTTAGGAAAATTTATTTGCGGGCAAGCGAAAACACTGAGTGCAAATTTTGAAATTCTGTGTTATACTAAGAGTTTGTCTCATGCAAACAAAGGCGGAAAAAGTCCTGGCTTTGACAAGGCTGCAAATGCGAAGCGCATTTCTTTTTGCGGCTGTCAAAATATTGCTGTAATAAGTTCGAGGACTTTTTCTGCCTAAATCTTGGGATATGCTCCTAGTTGCTTGCCTGAGGGTTGCACCACGATTTAGGCATATCCATCAATTCTGAGATCTGGAAGATCTAGCGTTCGCTAGGCTTTCTTTGCCCTTGAACATAGGGCATGCGCCATCCAGATCATATGCTCTTTGCTTGCCTAATGCCCTAGAGCCAAAACCGCTTTTCGCTCCCTGGCATAAGCGCTGGAGGGAGGCCAGCCCTCCCCGCGAAGCTTGGCTGGAGGCGCCGCAATAGGAGCAAAAATCTGCAATGCCGAGGTGACAAATTGAATGACGTTTCTATGGCAAAATCAAACACTCGAAGAAATGGTTGCTACGGTAGCTCATGAAATCAAAAACCCATTAGCCTT
>JAISWZ010000246.1 GCA_031270945.1 Clostridiales bacterium
TACAACGCCATCTTCGAAAAGCTGTACTCAAACTCTGTAACAATAGTGAAAGACACTGACGCCGCAGGCGCAGCAGTGGAGCTTGCAAATGTGCCAGCGGAAACCGCTGTTGTGACAGAAGTTAAGTAAAGAGAGAAAAAAAGAGAAAAGGCTTAGGCTAGGTTTTAGAGCCAGGGCTGACAAATAAAAGCAAGGCAATAGGGCTATGCAATAAAGGCATTTAGGCCATGCAATTTTTGCATTATGGCCATGCAATAAAAGCATTAAAGAAAAAGCAAGGCAAAGTCAGGCAAAGCGGCCGAACCGGCCGCTTTGCCTGACCCAAAGTATGGCGCGTTGCGCCATATACCTGGCGCAACGCGCCAGGTCAAAGCGCAGTTGCGCTACGAAAGAAAGAGGTTAAGCGACAGATCAAGCAACATACAACCGCATTATTGCGTTTGGATCTGCCGCTTGGCCTTTTTTTGAAACATCCCCACGGACGGGGCATGCTGAGCGCGCATCCCAAAGCGCTGAAAGAGAAAAATTTTATTGAGCCGACTCAGAAGGAACGCTTGAAAGCAGGCGGGGGCTTACGAGATAATGAGATTTTTTTCTTAAAGGCTTATAGGGATATGCGCTTAAGAGAATATTCATAGGGAATGGCTGTATGGCGTTTAGCCCAACGCATAATTCGCTGCGATCCGGCAAAAAATGTTCATCTGGCACATCTTTTTTTGAATATTTTCTAAATCTGTTTTTGGCGGCGCGAAGGCGTTGCGGAAAGACGGGGCGCTATGGACTATATCATTGAGATGCTGGGCATCACAAAGAGGTTTCCGGGGATCCTGGCCAACGACAATGTGAACCTCCAGCTTCGGGCGGGAGAGATACACGCCTTGCTGGGGGAAAACGGAGCGGGGAAGTCGACACTAATGAGCATCCTTTTCGGCATGTACCAGCCGGATGGAGGCGTAATCAAGAAAAATGGCGTTGACGTGAGGATCACGAGCCCAAGCGATGCGACAAGGCACGGGATAGGGATGGTTCACCAGCACTTCAAGCTGGTTCACAACTTCACTGTCCTGCAGAACATCATCCTTGGGGTGGAGACCACGAAGAACGGCATGCTGAAAATGGATGACGCTAGGCGGCAGGTGGTGGAGCTATCAAAGAAGTACGGTTTGGACATAAAGCCGGACGCTTTGATCTCTGACATCACGGTCGGGATGCAGCAGCGGACAGAGATACTTAAGATGCTCTACAGGGAAAACGAGATCCTGATCTTTGATGAGCCTACGGCGGTTTTGATACCCCAGGAGATAAACGAGCTAATGGGGATCATGAAGGGGTTGGCGGCGGAGGGGAAATCGATCCTCTTCATAACCCACAAGCTGAACGAGATCAAGGCGGTAGCAGACAGGTGTACTGTATTGCGGGGCGGAAAGTGCATAGGGACAGTAGATGTAGAGAGCTCCAGCAAGGAAAGCCTATCCGAGATGATGGTAGGCCGGAAGGTCAGCCTGAGCGTTGAGAAGACGGAGAGCAAGCCAGGGAAAGTGATCTTTGAGGCGAAAGGTCTGACGGTTAAAAATCACGTAACAGGGAAGAACGTAGTTGACAACTGTACCTTCACAGTGCGAGAAGGGGAGATTGTCTGCATAGCCGGGATAGACGGGAACGGGCAGAGCGAGCTGGTTCAGGCTTTGACCGGGCTGATGCAGTCCGACTCCGGATCGATGGCTGTTGGAGGGGCTGACATAACGAAGGTCAGCATAAGGGACAGAGACAAGTACGGGATGGCGCACATTCCGGAGGATAGGCACAAGCACGGGCTGGTTTTGGAATACAACCTGGCCTACAACTTGGTTTTGCAGAGCTACTACAAGAAGCGGTTCATGCAGATGGGATTTTTGGACTTCAAGAGTGTGTACAGTTATGCGGATAGGCTGATCGACATGTACGACATAAGGAGCGGGCAGGGGGCCAAGACCATAACTAGGTCGATGTCTGGAGGAAACCAGCAAAAGGCCATTATAGCCCGTGAGATAGACAGGAACCCCCAATTCCTCATAGCGGTGCAGCCGACTAGGGGCTTGGACGTTGGGGCAATAGAATACATTCACAAGCAGCTGGTGCTGGCCAGGGATTCAGGAAAGGGAGTGCTTTTGGTATCCCTTGAGCTGGACGAGGTCATGAGCGTTTCTGACAGGATACTTGTCATGTTTGAAGGGCAATTGGTTGCTGACGTGGATCCTCAGAAAGTAACCTACCAAGAGCTGGGGCTGTACATGTCTGGCTCCAAGCGCGACACGGCGAAAGGGGCGGAGAATCTTGGGCAATAAGTTGAAGTCCTTTCTCGCCATGAACAACCAAGCCAGCTTGGTCGCAAGCCTGATGGCAATAGTCGCAGGGCTGGCGGCGGGGTTTTTGGTTCTTTTGGCTTCAAATCCTGGGCAGGCTTTGGGCGGGTTCTCGGCTATAATAGGCGGAGGGTTCGAAAACGGCAAGAGCCTGGGGCAGGTTTTGTACTTCGCTACACCTATTATAATGACAGGGCTGTCCGTGGCATTTGCCAGCAGGACTGGACTGTTTAACATCGGAGCGTCAGGCCAGTTCATAGTCGGCGCTTACGCGGCCATAGTTGTTGGAGTGAAATGCTCGTTTCTTCCCGCCACTTGGGTTTTCTGCCTATTGGCGGCCATGGTTGCAGGAGCGTTGTGGGGATCCATTCCAGGGCTTTTGAAGGCCTACTTCAACGTCAATGAGGTCATCAGCTGCATCATGATGAACTACATAGGCATGTACCTGGTGAATTACGCTATAACGCTTACAGTGTTTGACTCTTTGAAGAACCAGTCGATGCGGGTTGCCAATTCCGCCAACATGCCAAAGCTTGGCATGGATCTGCTGTTCCGGGACGGAGCGTCGGTTTCTAGCGCCAACAGCGGGATATTTGTGGCGATACTGTTCGCTGTTGTCATATACATCCTGCTTGAAAAAACAAAGTTCGGGTTTGAGCTGAAGGCTTGCGGTTTTAACCGGGAAGCCGCAAGGTACGCTGGAATAAACGAGAAGACCTCTATCGTCATGAGCATGATCATCGCTGGCGCGCTGGCTGGGGTTGGCGGGGCGCTTTTGTATCTGGCCGGATCCGGCAAGGGCATAGACGTGGTTGATGTTCTGGCGGCTGAAGGGTTTAACGGAATACCAGTTGCGCTTCTGGCGCTCAACAACCCGATAGGCGTCATATTCGCAGGGCTTTTTGTCTCTTACCTTACTGTTGGCGGGTTTAACATGCAGCTCTACAGCTTTGCGCCACAGGTCATTGAGATAATAATAGCCATAATCATTTACTTCAGCGCTTTCGCGCTGGTGTTCAAAGGCCTCATCTCGAAAGGGGCTGGCAAGAAATGAGCATTCTCTACTTTTTGGTTCAGCAGACCATGTTCTTTTCGATCCCGCTTCTCATAGTCGCCTTGGGCGGCATGTTCTCAGAGCGGGGCGGAGTCATAAACATTGCCCTTGAGGGAATCATGATCATGGGCGCGTTCACTGGGATCCTTTTCATAAACGTCTTCCAGGCATCGATTCCTGGGCAGTGGTCTTTGGTGATTGCCGCAGTGATATCGGCGGCGACAGGGCTTGTGGTATCGCTGGCCCATGCTTACGCTTCAATCAACATGAAGGCGGATCAAGTCATAAGCGGCACTGCGATCAACATGTTCGCGCCAGCATTCGCCATATACGTGGCCAGGATGCTTCGGACTGTCCAGCAGATACCGTTCGTGAACACCTTCAGGATCGAGAGCGTTCCGGTTTTGGGATCTATACCATTTATAGGCGACTTGTTCTTCAAGAACACTTACATCACCACTTACCTTGGACTTTTGATACTTGTCGGATCCTGGTTCGTAATGTACAGGACCAAATTTGGCTTGAGACTTAGGGCTTGCGGTGAGCACCCCCAGTCGGCTGACTCGGTTGGCATAAACGTTTACAGGATGAGATACGCTGGAGTCATGATATCTGGCGCTTTGGCGGGGCTAGGCGGATTGGTTTTCGTCATTCCCACATCCACAAATTTTAACGCCACTGTGTCCGGCTACGGCTTCTTGGCTCTGGCAGTTCTGATATTCGGGCAATGGAAGCCTGGAAAGATCCTTGGCGCGGCATTCTTCTTTGGACTCCTGAAAGCCACGGCTTCCAGCTATTCCGGCATCGACTTCTTGAGAAACATTCCTATTCCATCTAACGTATACAAAATGATGCCTTACATCGTAACTCTTATAGTCCTGGCGTTCACCTCCAAGAGGTCGCAGGCGCCTAAGGCTGAAGGAATACCGTATGACAAGGGAGGAAGGTAATTATGTACCATGTGGGGTTCGACTCAACCCAAGGAGCGAAGTACGCGCTTTTGCCCGGGGATCCAGGCAGGGTTGAGAAGATCGCCTCCCACTTCGACAACCCCCGGTTCTATTGCCAGAACCGGGAATACACCACTTGGCTTGGCGAGGTTGGCGGGCAGACTGTTATGGCCATCTCAACCGGCATGGGGGGCCCATCAACCGCTATAGCGGTCGAAGAGCTTTATCAGGTCGGGATCAGGACGTTCATCCGCATAGGAACCTGCGGAGGCATGGCTCTTCCTGTCATGGGAGGAGATTTGGTCATAGCCAACGCTGCCATTCGCATGGACGGAACTACAAAGGAATATGTGCCAGTGGAGTTCCCGGCTGTCTCCAACCTGGAGGTAACCTGGGCGCTAGTGGAAGCGGCGAAAAAGTCAGGCTTGAACTGGCATGCAGGGATTGTTCAGTGCAAAGACTCCTTCTATGGCCAGCACTCCCCTGAGAGGATGCCTATAGGCTATGAGCTGACGCA